>JANXQZ010001089.1 GCA_025353235.1 Bryobacterales bacterium | reverse complement strand
CAAGCTTGTCCAGATCTCGACAAGTTTGTTGGCCAAGCGTGTTCTGGTGGAGATCGGCTACTGCTGCGAGCCTGCCGAGGTTCGCAAAGCGGATCCGTTTGAAAACGGGGGAAGCGGGAAAGCCGCCATGGGGCTTAGCCTGTGCCGGAGCATGATCCAAGACAACGGGGGAGACGTGTGCTTCGTCCGCGGCGGCGCGGGCCAGTGCCGCTTTGAGGTGGAATTGCCAGTGATGGAGAGTTCTCAAATCCGGCAAGGCTCTGGAATGGAAGAGAGCAGAATCGCTCGCCGTCAATTAACGGCACTGTTGGTAGAGCCCGAGATGAAAACGCAGAAACAGATCATTCAGCTTCTCGGCAAGCGAGGCGATCGGGTGGTGCCGGTCTCGAGCGCCGAAGAAGCGGCCGAGTTGGCTCAGCGCCTGCGATTCGATGTGACCATTTGCGCGGTGCGGATGCCAGGATTGAATTGGATCGAGTTCTTCGAACGCGTCCGGCGACATGTGGGAACGTTCGTGCTGTTGACGCAGGGGTACGATCCAGATTTGTATAAGGCGTTCCACAACGGCGAGGGATTCGTGCTCAGCAAGCCGCTGGATGAGAAGCTGCTAAACGGAATCTGCGATGCGGTAGCGGACCGGACCAGCCACTAGTTCTGGATCGTCAGCGTTCACAACTTGCCCGGCCATTTTTGGCGACCATGGAAAAGGCCAGAAGTTGCCGCAGGTCTCGTCGCATCCGATACGGAATGATATACGGCGTGCCCGGCACTCCTAACTCACGGTGTTCCGAGCACCCTGCCAACTCGTCCCATCTCAAGTTGAGTTTGGAGCAGGGGGACGGCCTCCAGATGCGCCTGGCCACGAGCGCCGCATTCTGTTCGGAATTTTTCTCAATCCGTTCCCGCAACGCGACCAGATGCCGTATCGCTCTGGAAGACCACCTCGCTTTCATCGTGGGGCATTCATCTCTCGACTGGCTTACCCCACGAATTCAGCCAAGTCGAAACCTTTTCATGGCTGACACCCTCCTCCGCGTCGAGTTCGGTCAGCGCCGTGTGTATCTCCCCAAGTTGCCACTCTTCGGACTCGACATAGGCTGCTATTGCCTCCGCTGCAAGAAATGATTTCGAGCGCTTAGATTGCTTTGCGAGAGCATCCAATCGTTTCTTGGTTCCGGCGTCAATCCGTATAGAAAGGGTCTCCGTAATTGGGCTGCTCACTTGTATACAGTGTTCCACACCCCGATGGATGGCGCTCGAAGTTTAGCGTGCTGCTTCCCGGCTGAGTCCGAGCAGGAACAACCTCCCTGCTGTCCTATTCCAGCCCGTGTGCTTTTCATCCGCGAACTGAACAAAACCAGCAGGCAGCGAAAAATCGCTCTCCGGATGCGCGGCGATTAGCACGCGCAGCTCTTCGGGATCTCTCGCCAGGATCACCGTGGCAACTGGGGCGGTCGAATCTAACCCGAATGCCGCCAAACGCTCCCGGAAGACAGGAAGCTCAAGCCCCAAGCGATTGAACTCGGCTATGGAAACAGTCACCCCCAGGTAGCGAAAATCAAGCGGGAGTGCCCCGGAATCTGGGTTCGTTTTGAAAAAACAGTAGCGGACATGCCGCAGACCAAGCGTGGAGGACACAAATTCATCGTCCGGCGCAATGATGATCAGATCGTTCGGCCGGTGGAGGGAGGCATACTCCCGTAGTGCCGCCACAGATGGCATCGGATGCTCCGCATGGTACGGCAGCGTGATCAACTTCACTGCGGCCAGCACCGCGAAGACCCATGGCAGAGGCGCATATCCGCCCGCCAAACACAGAGCCGGAATCAACAGCAGCAAATACGAAGTGTTGCGATATCCGAAAGCCAGGAAGGCTAAGAACACGACGCCGATCCAAGCGGCCAGCAGACGGTTCCGCCCACGGATCGCCGCCGGAATCCCGGCAATCGCCGCCAAGCACAGCAGCGGGTCAGTCACGGCAAGTCGCTTCAAGTAATACCAAAGCTGGTTCTCCTGCGTGCTCTGTTCCGGCGCGGCTACGGCCCACGTGAAATTTTCGGTCACAACATACTCCGTCCAGAACCAGCGCGTGTGGACCAGCAACTGATATACATGCCACGGCGCGGCCACTAGTGCAGCAATCCCGCACACTTGCGCGAACCGTTTCAGCCCGATGCGAGAACCAGCCAGCATCATTAAAGGAAGCAGTCCGGCGACGGACTTGGTCATAATGGCAGCGCCCACGGCACCACCCAAAATCCAAAGCGACCGCCGACGCGTCAACTCAGAATCCCAATGAACGCAAGCCATCGCGATCACGATGCAAAGCACGACGAGCATGTCCGTGAGCACGAGCCGCGCGAGAACGTGAAAGAGGCGATCAGAAACGAGAAGCAGACATGAGGCGACGGCGGCGGCCAGTGAACGCGCTCGCCACATCCAGGCGAACAGCAACGTTGCAATGGCCGAGGCAGCCAGCAGCGAGGGCAAACGCAGTGCCCACAACGACGGCCCGAAGAGTTTTGACGACGATCCTGCAACCCAGTAGAGCAGTGGCGGCTTATAGAATGCGTACCTGCCCAGGAACATCGGCGTGAGCCACCCGCCTGATTGAGCCATATGCATGGCCGTGCTGGCATACACCGCTTCATCCTGCGCCGGAATCTTCGCGATGGGATCGACGTAGGACTCGGCCAGCCCGACCTCGTTTATCTTGTAGCCAAGAACGGCCAGCGACAGCAGAAAAACGGCGCCGAGAACTAAGCGAAAGGCCACACGCGTTCGATAGTCTTGCTCATCATCCACGTCTTATCTTCGTCGGTGAGGAAGTGCATGTCGTCCCGAACCACCGTGAGCGCTTTCGCATAGGTGGAGACGTTTTCCACGATGGGCCAATCGGTCGCCCACATGAGCCGCTGGGGTCCAAATGCATCGTGCAATCGCTTAACAAGCTGCTGTGAATCGAGCCAGGGATACGGCTCCTTCGATAGTGACCAAGTGTGCGAGATCTTCACGAATAGCTTGGGATGCCGTTTCAGGTCAATCAGCTTCTGCAGCTCTTCAGGATGATCCACGGGACAGTCCGCCATATGGTCAATCACGATGATCAGATCCGGATAGCGGTCGATTAGTTTCCCAATGTCCGGCATGCGGCTAATGGGTGCCAGAATCGTCATGGGAACTTTCAGCTTCTCGCAGCGCTTCCACAGAGGAAGCATGAGCGGGCCCCGAATCCAATCACCTGCTGCTTCACCGGACGGACTCAGGCGCACGCCCCGGAAGTGCTGCTCCTCCGTCAGACGCGAGAGATGGTCGGCGTTGCCGGGATCCAGCGGATCCACGCGAGCCACCCCTTGGAAGAACTGCGGGTACTCTTTCAGCACGTCGGCCAGATAGCTGTTGTCGTACTTGTAGTGAATCACCTGAATGATCACCGTCTTGGCCACTCCATGCTGTTTCATAAGGTCTAGCAGTGTTTCAGGAGCGGCATCGCGAGCCGGGACTTTCTGGCCTTTTGCAAAGGGGTACTTGGGGTCGTGCTTCCAAACGTGAACGTGCGGGTCGATGATGCGCGAGGTGGGGAGGGCGGCTGCCATGGCGAATTTCAGAACCTTTCGACGGCTGGGGTCAAACATAAATGGGTTCGAGCTTGCGGACAACATAGGCTCCGCAACGCTCGTAGCTGGCGCGAGGACCATTGCGCGCTATGTCCAAATCTACACAGATCCAGCCCTTGTAACTCATGCTCTTTAAGATGCGATGGCATCCTGGGAAGTCAACCTCGCCGTCGCCGAGATCGTAGATGCTGGACTTGAAATCTTTCTGGAGGCCGGCTCTCTGGGCATCTTTATAATCGAGGAAAGTTATGCGCGACTTGTGCTTCTCAAGTAAGGAGGCCACATCGCCTCCGCCTAAATGAACGTGAGCGGTATCTGGCGAAAAGTGGAACAGCTTAGGATCGGTCATCGCCATGCAACGGTGGATCTCTTCGGGAGTTTCCACCATCTGACCCAGATGGTTGTGCAACCCAGCTTGAAATCCCATCTCGCCGGCTGTCTCGCCCAAGCGGTTATAGAAGGCGCACATGGTCTTGAAGGCGTCCGCGCCAGGTCCTCGCTTGGGAGAGAACACAACCAGGTTCTTAGCACCGAACTGCTTGAGAAAATCCATAGCTTGTTTGGCGCTCGCCATGGCCTTCTCATGCTGGGCTGGATCGTTAACGGGAGCGTTATACGAGATAGTGACAACGTGGAGGTTGCGTTTCGAAACCTCGCGTTCAATTTGAGCTGGAGTAATGTCGTAGGTCGCGAGGATGCCTGGAAATTGCGTCATGCGAATTCCGATGAAGCCAGTATCCCGCATGACATCCAAAATGTCGGTGAACGGAACGCGCGGAAAGTAGTTCCAAAGATTCGCGCCGAGTGCCCAGCGAACATTCTGGTTGGCCGGAATCTGATCGGCTGCGCGGGCCGCAGAAATCGCAAGCGTGGCGAGGAAGGCTCTTCGATTTAGCACGGCTCCCCGTATTGTAGTCCACAAGAGCAAGAGCAAAGGGGTATACTGTTCGGAATGACTGCGCCTGCACTCCCTGCTAAACCGCTCCTTTTCATCAGTCACAAGCATGCAGATCACGAGATAGCAAAAGCCCTAGCCGACTTTATCAAGAACCGTACGGGCGCACAGGTCCGAATACACGTTTCAAGCCACCCCGATTACAGCGGTCCTTCTTCGGGTCGTTTTCTAAACGAGCAGTTGCGAACGACGCTTTGGCAAACGGAAGCTTTGATCCTTATATACACTTCGGCTGACCAAAACTGGTCATACTGCTTGTGGGAATGCGGCGTCGCTACTAACGAGCACCACCCAAACAGAAATATCATCATTCTGCAGTGCGGAGAAGAGGTCCCAGCGGTTTACGAAGGCTGCCTCACAACGAAGGCCAACGACTTCCAGTCAGTCCGGAAACTCGTCGGCGAGATTTTTATGGGGCCGGACTTCTTCGCGGGCCGAGGGCGACCTGTCACCGATTTTACCGAGAAGGATTGCGATGACGCCGCTAAAGATCTCCACCAAATATTTGTGGGCTTGCTAAGCACTTTGCAGCGCCCCGAATCCTGGTCACCATGGCCGTTACTTCGAGTGGAGTTGCCGGGCGATGATGTCAGAGCTCTTGTCTCAATTCGAGATCGTGCGGTCGCCAACTCTCTTGTTTCTGAAAAGGCCACCATTGTCGGATGTAATTCAGAGTTGCCGCGCTTGTTCGGTAAAACACGAATTGAGACAGACATTCCGTTGTCCGCTCTCCTGCCCAACTCAGGACTGGACCCTGAGTGGTTCGAAAGTTGTTGCGATCAGATAGCCGACTTTGTCGCGAGCCGCGAACCGGTGGTGCATCTTGTTTCGATAGGGTCCCCTTCGGGAGATTCGTACACTCCTGTTGTGACTGGTCTGAAGCGCAATTACGGCAAGAGCAGAACCGAATTCGAGATATCGTTTGTCGATCTTTCAGACCCGCGCGGGATTCCCGTGACGGCCAAGATGGTTTCCATCGATAGGATGTTCTTTCGCGAACTCGAAGAAGTGCGCAGCCAACTTCTCGAACAAGTGATCGACGACCTTGACCGTGTAAAGATGCATCGCCTGCCCCTGCTGAGCAATGGATTGGTTGAATTCATCGTGCATCGCAGCGTAATCGATCGTTTCCTGCTCCAACGCTTTCGGGCAAGGCCACCCCTTCCCGACGCAACCCTTGATGACTTGTTGCATGATGCGAAACTCGGGCGGGTGTTCCAGGCGTTTTGCCTGGTTGGTCGACGCGCCACTATGGCGGAAGCTCGCAGCAAAGCCGGCGCGATACCGGATTGTCGCGACGTGTTTGTAACCGAGACGGGGAAGCCCACCGAACCCGTCATCGGCTATCTCACAAATGTGGATTTGGCCGGTCCTTCGCGTGAGATGTAGCGCAATACTGAAGCGTTAACCCATTTTCCTTTCATCCGCCGAGGGTCCATAAACCGGCGGCACGGGAATGTCGTTTAACCTGAGATACACTCCCAACTGAGCCCGGTGATGAATTATGTGATTCATGATCCACGTGCGCAGCATGGCGATCCGAGGCATGCAGATCATGGTTTGCGTGCCCGCCATAAGCGACCAGTTCTTTTGAAGATGCTCGTCCGATGCCTTCGCAAGAGCTTGCCTGGCGGCGGAAATATTTTTGTCGAAGAAAGCCAGTATCTCCTCCCGCGAACCAAGATTCGCAGGCTGAGGCGGCGGTTGGCCCTCGGGTGCGATGTCGAACGAATCCGTTTCGATGGTCATCGAGGGCCCATCCGGGCAACTCGGCAAGATGGCTGGCCAAGCGGCCCAGCGGCATGGATTTTTCATGCGGCTTCCACGTCAACTTATCTTCAGGGATGCGTTCGAGAGTCTTTCGAACGGTTTGCATTTCCTGTTCGAATTCCGGCAAAAGAGCTTCGCCAATCATGGGTCTCCTGAGAACATATTCCAGCTTATACGACGCCGGCGTCAGCTAGCCAAACCCCATTTCCGCGCAGCGCCAAATTCGCTACGTGACCCGCCCTTGCCGCAGCCACGCCAATCTCAACGGAGGCGTTCGGAGTCTTGCGCGAGCGAATGCAATCCACAAAGTTCTTCATATGATCCAAGCCGCCATCGCCCGTGGACTTCACTTCCAGCGCCACGTTGCGAGGATCGGGTGACTCCGTGTAGCGCGGAACCTCGTCGTAAACCATAAAGCCGCCCCGCCAGAGCCGCATCATCCCTTTCGGGCCGCGGAATACCAGTCCCCCGCCCTCCAGGTAACCCAGCAGCGCGCTATCGAATTGAACCACAACGTTCGTCGGGTATCCCAGCGCGGCGCTCATCGTGTCGGGTGTCTGGCGCTCGGTGAGGATGGCTCGCATCCCCGTGGCGGTGGCCCGCGTTGGCTTGTCCGCACCCATATACCATTGCGCGACATCCACCCAGTGCACGAAGAGATCCGTCATCGCTCCGCCGCCGAAATCCCAGTACCAGCGCCAGTTCGCGAACTGATCGGCGACAAAGGGCCGATCGGAGGCGGACCCGAGAAAGCGCTTCCAATCCAGCTTGTCCGTGTCGATCACTGCCGGGTTCGTGTGGCTAGCGATGTGATTCTGATACCAGTAGGTGCGAATGAATGTTACTTGGCCTAGCCGGCCGGACGCAATGAGTTCTTTCGCTTGGATGAAATGGTTCCAGCTGCGCTGCTGAGTTCCGGTTTGCACCACGCGTTTCGACTCGCGCACCGCCGAGATGAGTGGCTCGCCCTCTTCGATGGAATGGGTGACGGGCTTCTCGCAATACACGTCCTTCCCTGCGCCCACGGCCGCTACCGTGATGGGAACATGCCAATGGTCCGGAGCGCCGATGAGCACGGCATCGATGTCGTTGCGATCCAGAATTTCTCGGTAATCGACCGAGGTGCTCGCATCGGGCGCATACTTCGATTTGGCCTGCTCGCGGCGCGGCTCGTAGACATCGCAGACGGCGAGAATGTCGTTCGAGCCAAGCTTGTTGAGCAGGCTCATCAGATACTGGCCGCGTCCGCCGGTGCCAATGGCCCCGAAACGAATGCGGTCGTTTGCGCCCAGAATGCGGTTGTAGGAAGCGGCTGTGGCGAGTGCGCCCGTGCGAACGAAGGTGCGGCGATCAAGTTGCGGCATTTTCATGACTCTGCTTATTGTAGTGCCCGGGCCTACACCTTCTTGGCATAGGGCACCGTTTTCGATTCTTTAAGGTGAACGCTGGAGGGACAGTTTGGCTGGCACCTGTTAAATTCGAGATGCATGGCACTTTGCCACGGCCTCTATGAAGCGTAATGTCTTGCCATTGCTCGGAATCGCGTTCGTCGTCGCTCTCGCTGCGTCGGGCATCTTTTATGGCGTGTTCGTCAGTCAGCTTAAGCGCGCTTCCCGAGTAGACAAGCCGACCCAGCTGGCAGTCGCGTCTCGATTGCTCGACAGGGGCGCAGTTCTAAAGGCTTCCGATTTGAAGCTATCGCCATGGGCCGGAGCCGCTCCCCCCGGATCTTTTTCCAGTCTTCCGCAGGCGGTCGGGAAAACCGTGTACGTTTCCATCCAGGAAAACGAACCCATTACCGAATCGCGGCTGGCCCCCGAGAAGGCCACTGGTGGAATTGGAATTGCCAAAGGCATGCGGGCCGTCTCGCTCCATGTGATCGATTCTTCGGGCTTGATTCCATTCTTGCGTGCTGGACATCATGTTGACGTTCAGGCGGTACATAACCGGAATAATCCCAACGCAGCACTTCGGACGATTCTGCAAAACGTGGAGGTGCTAAGCGTACAGGCACCCCCTGAGGGAAACAATAGTCAGATGTCCCCGTCGGTGGTCACGATCCTGACGTCGCCGGAGAATGCCGATCGCGTTGCTCTGGCAGATTCCGGGTCGAGCATTCGGCTTCTGCTTCGCAACCCGCTCGACAATGAGGAAGGCCCGCGTCCCGGTATTCTTTTGGCTTCGCTTTTTCAAACGGCGGAGAAAAGCAATCCAAGGCTGTTGCAGGCCTCATTGAGCGCTCGGCAAACTCAGCCGCTGCCTGCAGAAGAGGGCGGCGTTGAACTGGACGTGCTGGTCGCCCGTGCCACGGCGAAGGTGCTGGAAGACTTCGAATCAACGCTTTCAGGAGGCGAGCTTGGCGGTTCCATCCGTGTGACTGCGCTGCCTGCGGGAGCGCCTGGAAACCGCATGTGGACGTCATTGCAGCAGCACATCGAACTGCTCGCGTCTTCGCGGGTTAAGGCGTCTAATTTGAGGCCTGCTTCTTTGCGAACCGGTAAGCAATGGAAGAGCGCCCACGGAGGCATGTGCGGCCTCAGTATTCGCTTCGAGCCTAGGATTGGCCTGCACGGTTCTCTGCATCTCCGGATTCAGCCTGAGGTGACGCTTCCTTCTGGCAGCAAAGGCATCAGCACGCGCCGAATCATAACGGACCTGGACTTGACCGACGGCCAGAGCGCTATTGTGACCAGATTGGGCGAACCGGGCGAGTCGCCAAACCTGGTCGATAGCCTCTTTGGGAGCGACTCCAAGCCAGCATCTCACGACGACTTGATTGTGATCGTGACCGCGCGCCTGACTGGGGGACGGCAAGGCAACGTGTCGCTGGCCCGCCGGTAATCCCATCGGATGCTTGGGATTCTTGTCATTCTCGTTTTTGGCGGCACTTTCATCGTGGCTGCCATCGCTGTCTTGATCGCGGCGGCAGTCCAGGGGAGACGCCTTCCTCAAACCGGGATGAATGCCTCCCAGGCGGGAGAGGGTGACATTCCGGAGTTGCTCAGGAACGACCAGATCAGCACCATGCCCATCTGGCGCCAGCTTCTGGACCGGGTGAATTTCACGCAGTTTCTAAAGAAGCGGATTGATCAAGCAGGCATGCGCTGGTCCGTAGGACGCGTGACGCTCAGCATGCTCCTGCTCGGATCTCTGTGTTTCGCGCTGTTTCTAGATGCATCGTGGACACCCCCCGGAGCCTCACTCGCAGCGGCCTGGGCAGGCGCGTCGCTGCCTTACTGGATCATCGAGTGGAAGCGCAAGAAGCGGCTTCGGAGGATCGAATCCCAGTTCCCCGATGCACTGGACTCACTAGCTAGGGCGATGCGAGCCGGTCATGCACTGGTGAGCGGAATGACAATCTTGGCCATGGAAACGTCCGCGCCGTTGGGCCCGGAGTTCCGGAAGCTGGCCGATGAGCACCGTCTGGGTCTATCCTGGCCTATCGCACTGGAGAATTTCTCGCACAGAGTGCCGATCCTAGAGGTGCGCCTGTTCGTGGCGGCCATCAAAGTTCAGACGCGTACCGGCGGCAAACTTACCGAAGTGATCGAAAGGTTGGGAGAGAACATTCGGGAAACGGCGGCGCTCCGGGGCGAAGTCCGGGCGGTCTCGGCTCAAGGAAGACTGACCGGAACCATTCTGACCGCGATGCCCATCTTCATCGGCCTGGCAATGTTCTTTACCAATCCAGGCTATATCCAAGTATTGTTCTCCGATCCGACCGGCAGGAAGCTGGCTTGGGGGGCGGCGGGTTGCATGTTGCTCGGGCGCTACGTGATCGCTCGGATTGTGGAAATCAAGGCGCCGCAATGAACCCGGTGACGATGCTTCTCGGATTTTTCTCTCTGATCATGGCCTCGGTCACTGTTGGGGGTTATTTTCTGTTCTACCGGGGGAAAACGGTGCCCGCCGTCGTGGACGCCAGTTCCGGTCATGTGCTTCAGGATACGCTGCAACTGATGGGGGAAGCAGTCCCCAGCCGTCTAGCTAAAGCAGATCGATACCGGCGAAAACTAGAATCGGCGGGGTATCGAGGCGCTAACGCAGTACAGACATTTGTGGGATTGAAGGGCGCGTTCGCCGTGATTCTCGGGCTTGTCCTGGGATTTGCCAGGCTGCTTACCTCGCCCGCCATGGCCGGGGTCGCGCTCGCCATGCTGGCTGGAGTTTGTTTAGGCTACTTCGTGCCGGACCGTATCCTGCAATTTTGGATTTCCCGACGCGCGCAGAAAATTCGCCAGGGGATCCCAACCGTGATCGATCTCCTGGTGCTCAGTCTTGAAGCAGGTCAGTCGCTCGATGCCGCGCTCATGGATACGGCTCGTGAGATCCGCGGCGAATTCCCCGAACTCAGCGCCGAACTAAGCGTGGCTCAACTGGAGATGCTCGCCAGCCTGAGCCGTCCGGAGGTTTTCCAGTCCCTGCGTGACCGCACGCCCGAACCCGAACTGAAACGCTTAGCGCAGGTCTTTATCGATAGCGACCGATTTGGCACGAGCTTGGCCCCTACCCTTCGGAATCACGTAAAGTTCTTGCGGGTGCGGCTCAGGCAGCAAGTTCAGGAACAGGCCAGGAAAGTGGGCGTGAAGCTCATCTTTCCCGTCTTCTTCTTGATTTTCCCCGCCGTCATTTTGATAACTCTCGGGCCTGCGGTTATCCAGATCTATGCACAGCTTGGTGCTTTCATGAACGCCAATTAGCGGATTTGTTGTACAATGGGTCTTCGGGAGGTGGATCTTCAGCAGTAGTTGGCTCCCAAAATTCGTTTCGGCTGCCACGCCCACTTTTTTGCCCGCTATTGTTCGCAAGAATGTTTGCAAGATCCCCTCTGCCTGCTTCTCTCAGATTTTCCCCGATGAATGCCGGATTTGCGCGAGTCCTCTCAAGGAACTCAGCCGTATTCCCGTCTGCCCTGCCTGCTTAAAAAAGCCCGAACCGCTGCACGCTGAGTATTACTGCGCTTGCTGCCGGACCCCGTTTCTGAGCGCTTACCCATTGGATGAGAATGGCGTCTGCGGGATATGCCGACGCGGCGCAAGCGGGTTCGACGCAGCCTACTCTTATGGATCGCATGAGGATGAACTGCGAGAGCTCATCCACATCTTCAAGTACGGCGGAGTTCAGACACTGGCCCGCCCGCTAGGCAAATTTCTATCCATCGCTCTCCCTCGCGATCAGAGTTTTCAGGTGATTGTGCCGCTTCCAATGCACTGGCGCAAGCGCTGGCAGCGCGGATTCAATCAAGCCGAACTGCTGGCAGCGGAGATTAGCCGCCGCATCGCAGTGCCCGTTCAGAACGCGGTGATCCGGGTTCATCAAAAGGGGGCGCAAGCTGGCCTCACCAATGCTAAGCGTCGTGAAAATGTGACGGGAGCGTTTCGCGCCAAGCGGCGGCATGGCTTGGCAGGCAAGCGCGTCCTCCTGATCGATGACGTGCTAACCACGGGGGCGACCGCCAGTGCTTGCGCCAAGGTTCTGAAACGTGCCGGCGCTGCACATGTGACACTGCTCACCGTTTCGCGCGCGGACCGGCGCATTGTCGCCATAGACTACAAAGGCCTTGATCTCGACTTTCAAGGCAATGAAGCACAGTTTCCTGAATCGATTGCTTCCAGGAGCCTCGAACATGCCAAGCTTGGATCGTTTACATAAGCCGGTACTCGTCTTAAACGCCAGTTTCGAACCGATCAATATCTGTGCCGCCAGGAGAGCGCTTGTTCTGGTTCTCAAGGGCGTTGCTTCGGCAGAGGAGCATTCGGCTTCGCACGTGCACTCATCCCGGCATACGATGCGCGTTCCATCCGTCATACGGCTGCTGGAGTATCGGCGCATCCCGCATCAAACGCGGGCACTCTCCCGAAAAAATATTCTCATGCGGGACCGCTACACTTGCCAATACTGCCATCGACTGCTGCCATCCGGGGAATTGACTCTGGATCACGTGATTCCAAGATCCAGGGCGGGCGAGACGACATGGGAAAATTTGGTGGCCTGCTGCCATCCTTGCAATAACCGCAAGGGCAGTCGAACTCCAGAGGAAGCAGGGTTCAAATTGGCACGCGTACCCAGGCCCTTTAGTCTGCATACCAGCCGCCACTTGATGCGGTTGCTGGCAAAGGGCGACGATCAGTGGCGCAAGTATTTGTTCTACGAGTAATTACGAATCGCCCAAGCCGCCTGAAAGGCGGCTGCAGCCAGGATTGGCTGCCCCACAAAGCCGCCTAGCCGCAACTAAATTTGTCGCCAGCGGAGAAGAAATCAGGATCATGTAGTACAACGACACCGCACCCGCGCTATTGCACGGGTGCGGTGTCTTTCTGAGGAGGAGGAGGAGGAGGT
>JANXQZ010001036.1 GCA_025353235.1 Bryobacterales bacterium | reverse complement strand
TATGCCGCCCGGCAGAGTGCGAAGGTGGTCCATTTCTCCGAGATTCGCTTCATTGGAAATCTGGAACCGGAGCACCTCAAGAAGGTTCGAGCCCACGCCGAACGGCTCGGGATTCAGGTCGAGATCGGGATGCGCTCAATTTGCCCCACCTCGGCTATGTTCGATGCCAAACAGGGAACTGCGGAAGAGCAACTGGCCAAGATGATTACGGCGGCGGTTCATGTTGGATCGCCGATTGTCAGGACGGTGCTCGGGAGCATGGACGATCGCAAGACGCCGCCGGGGATCGACGCGCACATCGAAGACATGGTCCGGGTTCTGCGCGCTTCGCGATCGCGAGCTGTCGATCAGGGAATCAAGATCGCCATCGAAAATCATGCGGGCGACATGCAAGCACGCGAACTGAAGACACTCGTGGAAGAAGCGGGTAAGGATTTCGTGGGGGTTTGCCTGGACTCCGGCAATCCGCTCTGGACCATCGAAGATCCGCACCTCACGCTGGAAACGCTGCACCCTTACGTGTTGACGAGCCATGTCCGCGACACGGCGGTTTGGAGCGTTCCCGAGGGTGCGGCGGTCCAATGGGTTCGGATGGGCGATGGGAATATCGATATCGACGGCTACGTTCGGAAGTATGCTGAACTCTGTCCCGGGCGCGCGCTGTCGCTTGAAATTATTGTTACCGGGCCCCGTATTTTTCCTTATCGGAAGCCTGAGTTTTGGGACAAGTATAAGACTGTGCGGGCTTGGGAATTTCAGCGCTTTGCCGACTTGGTCGAAAAAGGGAAGCCTAGACCAAAGCAGGGACCTGTCCTAAAAGAATTGCTGGCTCAACGGCAGCGCGAAGACTTGGAAGCGAGCATACAATACACGAAGAAGCTGATCGACTTATGAACCAACTGAAAGGGAAAGTTGCCATTGTAACGGGTGGCAGTCGAGGAATCGGAAAGGCCATCGCGGAAGCGTTCGCGCGGGAATGCGCGACGGTTATCATTTGCGGCCGCAAGCAAGATCGGCTGGATCCGGTCGCGGACGAGATCAACGGCGCGGGTTCCGGGGGAAAGGTGGTGCCTCGCGCATGCCACGTGGGGAAGCTGGAGGACCTTCAGCAACTGGTCGAGTCGGCGCACCAGGAGTTTGGCAAGATCGATGTGCTGGTGAACAATGCGGCCACGAATATCGCTCAGGGTCCGGCCATCGAGATGGACGATACCCAGTTCGACAAAATGGTGGAAGTGAATCTGAAAAGCACCTATCGGCTCATGCGGCTGGTGGCGCCAGGAATGTGCGACCGCGGCTGCGGCTCCATCATCAATATCGCGTCTATTGCAGGATTGAGGCCCCAGTTTCATGGGCTTTTGTATAGCATGACCAAGGCCGCGCTCATCATGATGACCCAATCTTACGCGCTCGAACTTGGTCCGAAGGGCGTGCGCGTGAACGCGATCGCGCCGGGGCTGATTCAGACTGTCCTCAGCGAGTATTACTGGAAGGATGAGAGCCGCTACGCCCAAATGCTTGCATCGCAGCCCATCAAGCATCTTGGGCAGCCGCGCGAAATTGCGGAGGCTGCTTTGTTGCTGGCCAGCGATGGCGGTTCATACCTAACCGGGCAGACTCTGGTGATCGATGGCGGCCGGACTTTATCGTCCATGTGATGCGTGTTCTCCTCCTATTATTTATGATTGTTTCCACCTCTGCAGCGGAAATCGTGGCGGACGTCCGCGCTGCTATCGAAAGACAAGATTATGCGCTGGGTGATTCGTTGATTGAAAAGTACCGCGCAGAACATGGGATCACGCCTGAGATGCTGGAGGCGTTGTCGTGGCTTGGGCGGGGGGCTCTGGCCAACAAGCATTACGACCAAGCTCAGGCGTACGCGCAGAAAACGCAGAAGCTGGCTCTGGACCAGTTGAAGAAGCAGTCGCTCGACAAGGAGCCGCATCTGCCGCTCGCGCTGGGTGCCGCGATTGAAGTGCAGGCGCAGATCCTGGCAGCTAGGGGCGAGCGTGGAGAGGCGTTGCACTTCCTGCGGCAGGAACTCGCTTTGTATCGAACTACTTCGATCAGGTCTCGTATTCAGAAGAACATTAACTTGTTCGATCTTGTGGGGAAGCCGGCCCCGGCGCTCGATGAACACGAATTCCTGGGGCCCAAACCTGTTGCTCTCAGCGCTCTGAAGGGCAAGCCCGTGCTGCTCTTTTTCTGGGCTCACTGGTGCGGCGACTGCAAACTGGAGCGGCGCGAGCTTTCCTTGGTAAAGAAGGAGTTCGCCGGGCAGGGGTTGACGATTATCGGGCCCACGCGGCGTTATGGGTACATGGCGAAGGGCCAGGACGCCACACCGCAGGACGAAATCAAGTACATTGACGAAATCCGGCGCAAGTACTATTTGGATTTGGCGGATATGCCCGTGCCGGTAAGCGAAGAAAACTTGAAAATTTACGGGGTTAGCACTACGCCCACGCTGGTGCTGGTGGATAAGCGCGGCATCGTGCGGCTGTATCATCCGGGGAGCATGACTGCCGGGGAATTAGGACATGCGGTGAGGGCTGTTCTGTAGGAACCTTAACGGCTCACCTCTTCCAGCTTTTGCATGGGGACATCGGGCTCAGTCGCCCGCTCGGGCAGCCGGATCGTGAAATGGAAGGTCGAGCCCTTGGCAGGCTCGCTTTCCACCCATAAATGGCCTTGCATAATCTCCACCAGTCGCGTGGAAATCGTCAATCCCAAACCGGTCCCGCCATAGCGTCGGCTCATGGACCCGTCAGCTTGTGAAAATGGCTGGAAAATGACCGACTGCTGCTCCTGAGTGATGCCGATTCCGGTATCGCGAATTCTGAAGTGCAGAAATCCGGGATCTATTCCCACGGTTACCCAGATCCCCCCTCGATGGGTGAACTTGAGCGCATTTCCAATCAGATTGACGAGTATCTGGCGAGTTCTTCCAGCGTCCCCAAAGAAGAACTCGGGCACTTCCGAGGCAACGTTGCAGTCGAATGTAAGGCTTTTCTGCGCGGCTTGCAAAGAGAATACTTTCGTCGTCTCAGCCAGGAGCGGCCGGACCTCAACCTCTTCCTCGTCGAGATCGAGTTTGTTGGCGTCGATTTTCGAGAAGTCTAGAACGTCGTTCAATAACCGCAGCAAGTCTTCCCCGGATTGCTGGGCAGTTTGCAGGTAATCGCGTTGTTCGTCGGTTAGGTCTGTGTCGAGTGCCAACTCGGTCATGCCGAGGATCCCATTCATGGGCGTTCTCAGCTCATGGCTCATATTGGCAAGGAACAAACTCTTGCTCTCGTTCGCCGTCTCGGCCTGCTTCTTAGCCAATTCCAGCAGTTGGTGGCCTCGAAGCGCTTTCCAGTATTCTCCGCTGAGGTACCTTCCTTGGTACATGAGGAAAGCCAGGTGGATGCTGGTGACGGCCGCCATGGCATAGCCCCGTTGGCCGCCGAGAAATAGGTTTGTGATAATGCTCGGCGCGACCACCAGGCAGAGATAAATTGCCAAGATCTTGTAGTTGGGAGTAAGCGAGATCAGCGAGCCAGCGCTGAGTCCGAGGACACAGAACGTGAGCAGGAGTGAACTCCAGTTCCCGTATCCGTAACTAAGAAGGATATAGGCCGTAAGGCTGCCCCAGCACCCAGCTACGACGAGAAGCGTTGCGCCAAACAGCGTTCGCCACAGGTTGGGACTTGCGGAAACAATAGCGTCTTTTCTAAGGACAACCGCCATTCTGGCGAGACTGGCGCCAACGGTTACAAAGGCGAAGAGAGAAGCGACCATTGGGTTCGTTTTGAAAAAGTCGCTGCCGATTAGCAGAAACTGCACCAGAAAGAGGTGCGCCCATACTCCAGGGAGACCTCGGCTGGACAAGTCAGCATCGGCTTTGATCCGGAGTTCCGGGTCTAACCTGGGGTTGCCGTCTTCGCTTACGATGGATTCGATTACAGGCACGTTAGAGAATTCTCGAGACGGCATTCGGCAAGGGAGCGCTTACGAAGGTGACGATCCAAGTATTGCATGACCATTGATTTCAGGCACGCCCAGCGCCGCCAGCCTGGAAGCCTCTTACTTAGAGCTCGCCACTGCGCTGGCCGACTCTGGACGGGACTCCAGCCATACCGCCTTGTTGCGACTTGTCTTCCAATACTTGTCGCCCCACCATGCTTCGGGATGCTTCATTTGTTCGGCGTGTTCTCCGGCTTTCTTATCTTTTTCAATTCTCTGCGAGAGAATCCACTCCGTCGAGGAGCGATGGTTTCCGGTTAGGCGGAAGCTGACGGTGCCGAGGTCCCCGCCCCCATCCTTGAAGCTCAGATCCAGAACCTGTTCCCGACTCTTGAAAGGCAATTTGGGAAGCGGCACGAGGCCCAGTCTTGGACGAGGCTTGGAGGCCTCCGAGAAATGAAAGCTTCGGATCTGGCTGTAGGGCAAGCGATAAGTGGACGTTGCGAACTTAAATTGCAGATCGCTTGAGTCGTCCAAATCCAACGCGCCCGCCGTCTTCGGCTGGATCGACTTTACCGTCCCTCCGAGGTACTCCGCGTCGTTCGTGCGCGTTGCGCACCATCCTGCAGGGCACAGAATGACGGCAACCGCCAACCAAGCCGCCTTGGAAATGAAAGCCATTGATCGTAACTCCTCAAATGTTTTGTTCAAGAGACTAGATCGGCTCCATACTGGCAAAGCTTTAGGGCTGCGTTACTGTAGGATTATGTCCGTCTACAAAGAGCGCGAGGAGGAGCTGGAAAAGCACGAATTCATGATGGGACTCGAACGAGGCCGCCTGGCCGTGACGCTCGATTTGCTCACCGACGCGCTCGTATTAGTAGGACAACACGGGGTTTACTGCCAAAGCTCCCGCCAGCCGGGCAAGCCCGCCATGGACATCCAAATGATCTCCAAATGCCTGACAGACGCGAAGGAATTAGTGTCGGGCGTGATGGACGAGCTGAAACGTCGTCCTACAGCCCCTGTAAGAACGGATTCCTAGTTCGCTCGCGCTCAATTGTCGTGTTCGCACCGTGCCCCGGAATCACCACCGTTTCCCCCGGCAAACCGAGCAGCTTCTCCTGAATTGAGCGCAGGATTTGCTTCCCATCCCCGCCGGGAAGATCCGTCCGCCCGATGCTGTCGCGAAATAGCGTGTCGCCTGCTACCAGTTTGGCTTCGCCGGGAATCCACACGCTCATGCTTCCCTGCGTATGCCCAGGAGTATGCAGAAAGTGGAAATCGCGGCCGCCCAATTCCAGCTTGTCGCCGTCGCGGGACTGCACGTCGATGGCGGTCTGCTTCGGCGTTTCCATGCCAAGCCATCCGGCCTGTACATCGATGTGGTCGTACAATTCCTGATCGTTCGCATTCATGTGCACCGGTGCGCCGGTCAATGCTTTCAGCTTAGCGGCCCCCCCAATGTGGTCGATATGGGCGTGAGTGATGATGATCGCCTTCACCTTTAGGCCGTGGCGCTTTAGAATTCCAACTATTTCCTGAATGTTGTCACCCGGATCGATGACGATCGCCTCTTTCGTCCGCTCGTCGCCAAACACCGAGCAGTTGCATTGAAGCATCCCCACCGGAAGAATTTCGTGAATCATGATTCGCGCCTACCTCCGATTATCGCCTTGTATACTCTGACTATATGGATGCGAGTCTTGGCTTGGTTCTCGGTGTGTTCATGCGCTGGTTGCACATAATTTCCGCAATCACCATCGTGGGCGGGTTCATTTACGCGCGTTACATCGTATCTCCGGCACTCGCTTCCCTTTCGAGCGCCGATTCGTCTGCGGTATCGAATCGCATGGTGTCCAACTTCCGCCCGATCCTCTACACGGCGATTGGAGCGGTTCTCGTATCTGGACTCTACAACTATCTCAGCAAGGCGAGTTACCCGCAGCACTACCACATGGTGATTGGCATCAAATTTTTATTTGTTCTGCACCTGTTCGCGACAGCGGTGCTGTATACGATTCCGAACGCTGGGGAAGGTAACCGGCTCCGGCGGCTGAACGGCTTGGTGATTTCGGGACTGCTCATCGCGCTTATCTCGGCCGATCTTCGCTGGATGACCGCTCTGAA
>JANXQZ010001029.1 GCA_025353235.1 Bryobacterales bacterium | reverse complement strand
TCTGCGTGGTTTGGGTCGGATATGACGATAATCGCGAGCTGCATCTGGAAGGGGCCAGGTCAGCTTTACCAGTGTGGGCTGAGTTCATGCGTAGGGCGCACGAACATCGCAAATACCGCAATGTGACCGATTTTGCAGCGCCGGCCGGGATCGGGAGCGCGCAGATCGATCCAACTACAGGACAACTAGCTACAACCGCGTGCCCCATCGTCCGCACCGAATACTTTATCGAAGGGACTCAGCCAGTTGAGACTTGCTCGTTGCACGGCGGAGGCGGCGCTCGCGTTGCAGGATGGGAGCCGACGCAGCAGGCCCAAGGGGAAGAGAGTGGGAAACCGATTCTGCAGGCCAATCTCCCGCCTGCCCACGCGAACGCGCCTCAAACTGCTCCACCAATACAGCCGCCTAGCGTTCCAGCGGATCCTCAGAAGAAGAAGGGCATCTTCGGCAAGATCAAAGATATCTTCAAATAAGTAGCTACATCATGTGGCGCTGTGGTAAAGTAGCGGTATGAGTATGGAATTGGGTATTCGGGACGCGAAGAACAATTTGTCGAAGCTGGTGGAAGCCGTGCTTCAGGGCGAAGAGGTGTTTCTCACAAATCGGGGAGAGCGGGTAGCCCAGATTGTCCCTGCACCCAAAGCATCCGTCGCTGGCAAGGGCCGGGGTTCTTGGGCGGGGAAGATCAACCTCTATCCTGGCTGGGATTCGATTGAAGAAGACAAGAGAATCGAACAGATGTTCGAGGGACTTCCTCAGGGCGGGTCTCATTGAAGCCCTTGCTCGATACGAGCGTAGTGATACGGTGGATAGCGGGCAAGCCGCTGCCTAAGCCCGTGGAGAAGCTGCTCGCCAAGTCCGATACGGAGTGCGTGATCAGCATTGTGACCGGATGGGAGATTATTCTCAAACCGCAACTCGGTTTATCACCTCAGGATTTCGACGCGGCAATCAGCGAAATGGGAGCCGCTCTCCTGCCCATCCGGTTTAAGCATTTGAACGAACTTTTCCGTTTGCCGTACGTTCAAGATCACAAGGATCCATTTGATCGCATGCTCATTGCCCAAGCGCTTGCCGAGGAGTTGCCGATCGTGAGCAGCGACCAACGGTTCCCTTCCTACAAGCGCTTGAAAGTCATCTGGGATTAGACCGGCTCCCCTAGAATTTCCAGGTATTTGGCCACCGCCTCGATTCCTCGATAGAAGTTCGGCAGGTGCAGCTTCTCGTTGGGCGCGTGAAGATTATCGTCCGGCAAACCGAATCCCATCATGACGCTCGGGATTCCCAAATGCGCATCGAACAGACCCACAATTGGAATCGATCCGCCTGATCGGATATAAACGGTTTCTTTCCCGAACACCTGCTTCATTGCCTCCGCGGCAGCTTCAATATACCGATTGTTAGGATTGACCAGCGACGGCGGGGCGGAATGAATCGGCTTGAACTCGGCAGTCACTCCTTTCGGACAAGCGGCCTTAACAGCGGCCCGAATCTGTTCGGTTGCCTCGGCTGGATTCTGATCGGCTACCAGCCTGGTGCTGATCTTGGCCACCGCCCGCGCCGGAATGACAGTCTTGGCGCCCTCTCCGATAAACCCGCCCCGGATGCCGTGGACCTCCAGAGTTGGCCGCGCCCAGAGCCGCTCGAATAGGGGCACGTCAGGCTCGCCAACCAAATCGCTCGCCCCCACTTCCTTCTCTTTGTACTCTTGTTCATCGAACGGGAGGCGAGCCCAGGCCTGGCGCTCCTTCTCCGACGGGGGCTGCACGCGATCATAGAAACCGGGGATCCGGATGCGCCCGTCGGGCCCTTTAAGCGCGCATAAAATTTCCGCCATCGCCATGAGAGGATTCGGAGCTGCACCGCCATACACCCCCGAGTGAAGGTCATGATTGGCGCCTTGAACGTGCAGTTCGCCGTAGACCATCCCCCGCAGCCCCACGCAGATAGTTGGCAGCTCCGGACCGAACATCTCCGTATCGCAGATCACCGCAGCATCGGCCTTGATCCGCTCCGGCTTGCTAGCCACATAAGCTTCGATATGCTCGCCGCCAACTTCCTCTTCACCTTCAACGAGGAATTTAACGTTGATCGGAAGCTTTCCGTGCTGCTTCAGCAGGCCCTCAACGGCCTTGACTAAGATATATGTCTGACCCTTATCGTCAGCCGACCCGCGCGCATAGATGTTGTTGTTGCGAACTTCGGGCTCGAAGGGAGGCGAAACCCATTCATCCAGCGGGTCAGGCGGCTGGACGTCGTAGTGGCCGTAGAGCAGCAGAGTCGGCTTGCCAGGCGCTCCCAGCCACTCGGCATACACGAGCGGGTTGCCATCTCCTTCAATCAGCTCGGAATTCTGCAGCCCGGCCCGCTCCAGCTCACCGCGCACGAACTCCGCCGCTCGCCGAATATCCGGCTTGTGCTCGGAAAGGGTGCTGATGCTGGGAATCCGCAGAAAGGTCTTAAGCCCTTCCAAGTACTCCTGCTGATGCTGCTCGAAGTAATTCATGCTTACTTCATCCTAAAACGTTTTCTTAATCCGCGAAGCACATTTCAGAACGATAACCACCGGCACTTGCGTCTATGGGTTACCAAATAACATGGACTCATCACAGAATGGCGTTACCCCGCAAGGAAAATTCAAATGGTCCTGGACTCAGATCCGGGGCTTACTAGCCACCACTTATCGAGAGTGGGGCGCAGTGGAGGCGCCGCGCATGGGGGCTTCGCTGGCCTACTACACGGTGCTGTCGCTGGCGCCTCTCTTAATCGTCGTGGTAGCAGCAGCGGGATTGGTGTTTGGCCGACAAGCGGCTCAAGGCGCACTGGTGGGACAGATTCAGGATCTCGTCGGAAAGCAGGGCGCAGAGGCGATTCAAGCCATTCTTCAGCAAGCTGGCGCGAAGAAGACCGCCGGAACGGTCGCCTCCATCGTGGGCTTTTTGACGCTGTTGTTTGGCGCCAGCTCGGTCGCTCTGGAACTGAGGAGCGCAATGAACAAAATTTGGGCCCAAAAGGAAGCTGCAGGCGTATCGGGCTTGATCAAGGAGCGTTCCTATGCAGTGGCGATCGTAATCGGAGCTGGATTTCTGCTTCTGGTATCCCTAGTGGTGAGCACGGTTTTGACGAGCCTGGATAAGTTCATGGGCAATCTTCTGCCGATACCGGTGTGGGTTGCCGAAGGCATGAATGCCATAGTGTCTCTTCTCATGATTACCGGCATACTCGCAGCGATCTTCAAGTTCCTACCCTCAGTGCCTCTAACTTGGCGCGATGTATCCGTCGGCGCATTGTTTACGGCCGTGCTCTTCACCCTTGGGAAAACTCTGATCGGGATCTACCTTGGCCGCGCGAGTGTGGGGTCGGTCTACGGCGCGGCGGGATCTCTGGTTCTGATTCTGGTTTGGATTTATTACTCGGCGCAAATCCTCTTTTTTGGAGCGGAGTTCACGCGGGTCTACTCGACTGAGTATGGATCGCAGCCGGCTGGAAAGCCAGAACATGCGTTCCAGTCGGCTGTTTCGGCACAAACGGTAGACCCAGGGGAGACTTTCGCACCCAGCAAGCCTGGGTACGGATCCTTCACGGAGAGCGTAGGCGCTCTAGCCGGCTCGGTCGCTGGTTTGGGAATGGCAATCGTGAAAAGCTTCAAGAGCAACGATGAGAATTCACGCGCACGCTAACGTTTGACAGGCAGTGTTCCCGCGAT
>JANXQZ010000294.1 GCA_025353235.1 Bryobacterales bacterium | reverse complement strand
GCTTGCTAGCCGAACCAACTGCGATCCGATCAAAGTTGCGGTCGCCCTGATAGCGAAGTCGGAGCGAGTGCGGCGCGGCTCTATCTACCCACGTGAAGGGCGGAATGGGATCGCCGCCCGGACCCGCTTCCCAATGCCGGCTCGAACTCATGCGCGGCCATCCGCCCAGGCCAACCACCTCTCCGCGCGGCAGCGTGATCACCGAAATCGCGACTCGCGGCGGCAGCGGCTGGCGGCTCGCTTTCCCGGTTCCCAGATACTCCTGATAGTGCTGGCGGCCCTTCTCCGTCGTGAAATTCTGCAGCGAACCCTGCAGAGCCTTATCGAACGTCAGCGTTCCGAGCCGCGCTGGCAGATCCTTCTTCAGCCGCGTCTGCTCGTCGGGGAGCGCGTTCGCGAGATTGGCTGTCCACGGAATCAGCGGGTCTGGATCATATGTCGGCACCCAGTTGCCCATCACCCAAGCGGGCCCGATGAGCGCGCCTTGTGCCGTCTTCTCCACTGAGAACGAGGGAATGACCTTGTTCTTGCCGATGGCATAAGCGAGTTCCACGCGATCGGCAGGCGCGAGTTTCTCCAGCACATTGCGAGACATCTTCTTTGGCGAAGCACCCGCGTGGACCAGCCGCGCATCCACCGCTGGACGGAACGTTATGCCTGTCGCCGTCACTCGAAGCTCGCCAAAAACGAACGCGGGCTTCGCTTTCTTTTCCGGCTTGTAGCGAATCCACAGCTTGAGCGTCGAGGCATCGGGATTCGAATCCGAGAGCTTGCGGAACGCCCCATTGCCAGCTTCTTCCAGCACCACGGTGCGCTCGTCGTACCCTTTGGCTGCGATGTTCGGAAGGCGAAATTCGAAATTGCGCCCGCGAATCAAGAACGTTCCCGCAGCCTGGCCTCGCAAGGTCACGGCAGGGATGTCTTCCTTCCGCAGCTCATGGAAGCTCACGCTGGTGTTGAAGGCCGGATTGGGCAAAATTTGGAAGCTTCGATCTGCCACTGGGACGCCGCCTTCTTCATCTACTGTGCGCGGGTCGGCTACCAGGCGAAACAACAGCGGGCGCTCCGGCGTGCGATCCTCGTCATCCAGCGTGCGCAGCCATTGCATCAGGCGATCGTATCCGGCGACCGTGTTTACCTGGCGCAAACGCCGTCGAAATTCGGCCGCATTGCTGCCCAACCCTTCCAGCTTCTCGCTATCGGTCAAGGCGTTGAAGCGTGCGATCTCTTGCTCCATCAGCGTTCCGCCCTCGCCCGCGAGAGACTCGTCGGCGACCTGGATCATCATCGTCTTCGGATCCACCTTGAGCTTGCCTTGTTCGCCTGCTTTGCGGATCGAAGCGAGCAGGCGAGTCCATTGGAAGGGACGGGAGAGTTCCGGGTCGCGCACGATTTCGACGTTCTTGAAAACTGTGTAGCCGATCATTAAGACGGGCAGCGCAGCAACACAGAAGATTGCGAAGCGATACCTCGGGGTGGGTTCGCGGAGGCTGTCCTTGGCACCCGGCAACGCGGCAGGCGAGATGATCGACTCAGTTCGAAAGTCTTCCTCGGACCCCATCGCTCGCCATTGCAGAGCGCGGACTGCCAGGCAAAAGAGCAGAGTCCAGCGCACCGAATCGGTGAACGATGCCACCGCCAGGAGAGGCAGATCGCGGCCGGTGTAAGGGAAGGCGGTCAGGTTCATCCCCGCGTGGAAGATCGCCTCCAGAAGAAACGCGCACGTGATCAGGGTTGCGAGTCCGTGGCCGGTATCGAATCGCGACCGCGCACCAATCAGCACCCAGATGAGAGGCAGGGCGTAGATGATCAGCAGCGCGAGTCCGCCAGCCAAGCCAAATTCGCTGGCGATGTAAAAACTGTACGTGCTGTCTACCTGCAAAGTATGCTGCGGCACCTGGGACCGCCGCACCGGTGCCTTGCCATAGCCGAGACCGAACCAGCCGCCCTCATGCGCGATCGCTTTGTTTTCCCAAGTATGCTGAAGACCTTGGGCTACCTGGCGGACCGTGGGCGCACTGGCAGCGTCTTCCTTGAGCATTGGCAGGCCAGGCAGACGGTCCTGCAGGTTCATTCCCTCTTTAAAGATGAGGAGACGCACTCGGGCTTCGCCGGGCAGCTTGGTTACATAATCCAGATTGAGGTAGATAACCCCTGCGGTCACGATGGCGAACAGCAGCACGCCCATCGGCATCCATTGCAGACGCCTCGGTTTGCCGCCAGCCGCGAGCAGGGCGACTGCTGGCCAGAAGAACGCGAAGGTGGCCACGATCCCGCCTGCGTCGCCGAGCAAAACAGGGAAGAGAACGATGGGCGCGAGCATCAGCAGGATCGCAGCGAGCAGCCATGGAACCAGCCATCCCATGCTCCGACGGCTCATGCGGCTGCCGGGCCTGAATCGCAAGCGGGCCGCAAGCCATACCGTCGCAGGCATCCAGCAGAGAAGGAAAGGAGCGGCTACCTCTTGCAGAAACTTTTGCGCGCCGCCGGTCAGGTAACCGATTGCACCAATGATGACCGCCGCCCCGACTAGAGACAGCAGCACACCCGTAAGAACCTTGACTCGAGTCTTGTAATCCTGCTGGTCGTATTCTTCTTCGTCATCGAGAGTGGAGCCAAGATGACGCCAGAATCCCTCGCTTTGTTCGAGGGCAAATGTCTCCGTGAACCGGCGCAGGAACCACGAGCGGAACTGCTCCAGCCGCATGCGCAGCCGCGCGCTGACCTCGCGTTCGGGATCATAGAAGTAGAGAAAGTAGATGTAGCCGCAAACCCATAAGAGTGCGAGCGCAATCAACGTCGCCGAAAATAGGAAACTGGGGCCCGGAGAGAACTGCGAATAGCGCGCCTGCACGTTGGGCCAAAACGAATGAGCCAGCCACGTAATGAGACTGGAGGCAACTGCAACGGCAGCGATGTAGGTGAGGACTCGTCGGCCAGCGCCTGTCTTCTCGCCTTCCGTCGCGAAATGGACCATAGCAGCCCGATCCCGCCGCAGACGCACGGCGATCAGTATGAGCGCTGGCACGATGCACAGGGTTCTGAGAGCGGCGGCTACTCCATCGAAGGCGAACTTGTCGAAATGCGCAGGGTTTAAAGCGTAGCGGAATGCCAGCATCGCTCGGATCAGCAGGAGCACCCAGACCGACGAGACCACGCCCCCCAACACCCACCCGTCACGCCAGCGCATCCGCGCCGAGGCTAGCCACAGGCCTGCCGAGTACACTGCCAATGCGACCAGGATCGCCATCAGGACACGGGGCCAGCTTGGCAGATCGCGAATGGACGCGAAACGCAGCGCATACTTCCCCGCGTATTGAGTGTCCTGCGAAATGATCTTCTCGAACTCTTGGGAGTGTGCGGCTTTGTCGGGGCGCGCAAATTGAGCGTCTTTCAAGCTGAT
Source organism: Bryobacterales bacterium (assembly GCA_025353235.1). Lineage (GTDB taxonomy): Bacteria > Acidobacteriota > Terriglobia > Bryobacterales > Bryobacteraceae > JANXQZ01. Next base: position 6,191 of record JANXQZ010000294.1, on the reverse strand, counting down.
CGTTTGGTTATAGCCGCTGAGTTCGCCGCCGAGCGGCAGAAGAAACGCCGAGTCTCCAGGCAAGGCTCGTGATTCCAGGGTTAGGTGCGAATCGCCCTCTCGAGTCGCCTCGGGCAGAGGACTGGCAAGCCGCCAGGGAGGCAGGAACGTCGCTTCAAGACGGCCCTCGCCTGCCGCCTTCAACTCCACAGGTTGAGCTTGACCGGGCCAGTATACAGTGATCTGAGCGGGTAGCTTAATCTTCGCCTCCACCGTTTCGGATTCAGACCCCAGCACCCGCAAACCCGACCGGCTGACCAACAGTCGCAGATTCGATGACCATGCCTCCAACGATTGGGCAGCCGCGCCATCCGTCTTGCGCAGGCGGGCAATGTCCACTGACAAATTCGAATACAAGGAAGAGACTCGCGGATCGCCGCCCACTCGCGGCTCAATTTTTCCCACCTCTGTGCCTGCAGAATCGAAGACGCGGATCGTGGCCCGGCAGCGCAGACATAGTCGGCCCGGAAGCCCCTCGGCATCCAGCGAGTAGCCGCCGATCTGGGCGCGATTGCCTTCGGAAAACGGCACGCCGTTGAGAAATCCTTCAGGCCCTCGCACGAATCCCCCTCCTCTGGCAATCCGGATTGTCGCCTCAGTATCTCCCTCTGCGACGATGCTCACTGCCGGAGAAAATGCGCCGTTGGGCCAACCGATGGTCGCTTTTTGCCGCGAGCCGCCGATATCGAGCGAGTCTTCCCCGCGCCGCGTGGACATGCCGATCCAGGCGATCTGCGTGGCCGTGTTCCCCTGACCAGCGGAAAACGCAATCCACATAAATACGCCCGAAGTTGCAGCGGCGACGAAGATAGAGGCCAGCCACCAGGCGCCCAGCACCCGCTTGTCATTGCGACCTTCCGCTCCTAGGAAGGCCGCCAAGTAAGCCAGCAGCAAGACGGAAAACAAGATCAAAATCACGCGCGGCCAGCCTTGTGTTTGAGCACGGTTTTTAATCTTCGCTCGAAGTCTTCGGGCAAATCTCCCACCTGCAGCGCCACCCTCTTTCGAAGCTCTCTATCTTTGAGGAGCACGCGAGCCAGGGCGCGCGTGTAGGAATTGCGCGACGCAGGATTGTTGAAGGCATAGGTGATGTCGCGAGCCTTGGGGTCGAGCACGTTGTGGTCGCGCAGACACTCAATCAGGCGGTCCTGCGAACTGGCCGTAAGGAAGCTCAGAGCATCCCCCAGGGCGAAGTATTTGTCGGCAAAACTTTCGGCGAATTGAGCCCCGCCCTTCTTCAGATGAGCCGTTATTACTTCGTCCATTTCGGAGCGCGATTCGGCGCTGTTCTGCTTGGCATATTTGGCGGACAGTTCTGTGGCTAGTTGGTCGACGGAATCGGGGCCTGAATCGAACAGAAGCTTGCTCAATGCCTCCCCCAGCGGGCGAACTTCCGGTTGTTTCGCGGGTGCGCCCTTCCCTTTTCGGATGTCGCGGCGCAATGCCTCTGCCTCGAGCGAAGGCGCGAGTAGCATCCATACTTCCGGGTCCTGTTGAAACTTGTTCCATTCGGTGAGTTTTTCATCGCTTCCAGGAAGAGCTGCAAGGGCATGCTGGACTAACGCTTGACGCTCTTCGGGTGTGACAGGGTCGAGTTGATCGAGCGAATCGGCAAGGTTTTTGCGCAAGTCGGAGCGCAACTTATCCAAGTGGTCGAGCCACATTCGTAGCCGCAGCTCCCGTGGAATTGGCAAGCCTTTGGGTACGCGCTTGGGCGGGCTTCCGAAGCGGCGCAATTCGGCCAGGACGGTCTCAGGGTCAAGCCGCTGGGCTACGTCGGACTCCAGTTTGCGGGTTTTTTGCAAAACGAACCCAACTAGCAGGGCGCTGGCTTTGGGTCCCAATGGATCGCTGCCCCGCGTGAGGAGTTCGGAGATGGCTTGGTCAATTTCGGGCTGGACAGCGCGGGCGCTTCCGGCACGGGTTATGAGTTCATCAGTTGGCGCCGGGGCGGTCTGGATCTCGCGCAGAAGCAGGATTGCGTCAAGGTAATCCGCGGGATTTACCTCCCACATCCATAGCGGACGTTGACCGCTTGCTAACGCGCGCGGCTCAGTAACTGACTCCCACGCCTCGATCAACCTCCGTCCCGTTTCGATCGAAGGTGACGCATCGGTTGAGACTTGATCATCGATCACCAAACTCGCCCCGAGCGCTTTCCCATGAGCCGAACCGCCTCCCACCAGCCATCCCCGGCTTGCGCGAAAACAGACGGGCAGTGCCGCTAGGGCCGCTGCGAAAGTTCCCGGATCGGGCCGATTGGGAGATCCCGCGAGAACTGGTTCTAGAGCACTTGCGGCAATTAAGTAAGACAGAGGCGAGGCATTAGCCGCGGCGGACGAAGCCTTAATCCCGCCGACCAGTCGTTCCAAGGCATCCGAGGAACAAGTCTCCGGAGTTTGAAACAGTAACTCCGGCCTTTCCAAGATCAGCGCTTCTACCAGCGATGCCGCGTTCCACCCGAACCGCTCCCACACTGGCTCTCCCGGATCGAGCAACACCGAAAACGGATACCCGCCCCGCTGCTCCACATTCTGGCGTTGCCTAAAAATCAAAAAAGGCTGCGACTCGATCACGCCCATGCCATAGCACCATGCATTCGCCGTGAGCCCGTAGCTATCCCTCAACGTTGCTTCAGGAATTGCCGGCCACTGGCCAATCCTGCGGCGCTCGCTGAAACTCGTGCCGCCATAAGCAAGCAGGCGCGCAGGCATTATTTCCCTTTCTTCTTCTTGGGAGCGAAGCGCCCGTCCAGACTCCAAGTAACAAATCTGCGCAGCCCAAAGGTCCGGGGCAGGCTGCCGGGGTCGGTGTCGTTCAAGCCCTCCGTCCAAACCAGAAAGACTTCCACGTCGGCGAGCTGGTAGGCTAGATCGCGCTCTGCCGGAAGAGCGTTCTTGTCGCCTAGCCAGCGCAGCAGGAGCTTCTTCTCGGCGTCAGGTTCTACCGCCTCCCCAGCGCGCAGCTTTGCCAACAGTTCGCGCTCGGCAGGAAGCAGCAGATCGTCCTGGATAAGGTCCACCTTCGTAACGATCAGACATTTGCGATTGGCGGCGATGGTGGCCAAACGCTCGCTCGCAGTCTTCGCGTTGGGCGGCGTAACGTGGCCCAAGAAGCGCAGTTGCGAGCCATCCAGCACCACTGCGCCGATGTCCACCGGATCCTTATGCTTCTCCGCAGGCTTCTCGTTATCTTCGCCAGCGGTGTCATAGAAGAGCAGCGAGTGCCAGGGCTCTTTCGAGTTCAACACGTACTTCCAAACCTCTTCAGCCCACTTGCGATCTTCAACATTGGCGCGAAAAAAAGCGGCCTTGATATTGGCTCGCGTGGGCGGAGTTCCGGCCACCCACTCCGGCGTGTTCTGCTGATCGCGCAACATGCTGAAGGGCAGCAGCGCCTGCAGGAATTGTTCTTGGGGCTGCTGAACGACGCCGATCCCTTCCGGCGAAACGTAGGTATAGTTTTCCACGCGAAACGCGGGAACGGGCTGAGGCTGCGCGTATCCGTAAGGCACGAGAGCCATGGTGGCAAGCACCGTTTTTCCGGCGTTCTTGGCACCCGCCAGCCGAATAGTGGCACCAATTCCCTGCCCTTGCCGCTCGTCGAGCGAATACCAATTCACGGTTCGAAACATGTGCAGCGGGAACCACATCTCGGACGCGTCTGGCTCGAAGCCCGCCAGTTCTCGCAGCGCGCCGAATAGCCAATGCTGGATGTGGAAGACCTTGCCCTCGCGTTCCAGCGTGTCTTTTTCGGGGACGGCGATGGGAGTGCCATCGCCCTTCCAGTAAGGATTCTTAGCGGGGCACCCAACGTGGCGCAAGAAGACGCCGGTCTGAATCGAGCGCGGGTTCTCGCAGGTCTTCACTTTGCAAAATATATCCTTGCGGTCGATGTCAAATGGGAAGGTCTGCTTCAGGTCGGGATGGCTCAGGCAGACGCGAGTCAACTGCTGCGTCGCGTCCAGCTTTTGAAAGCAGAGCGGACACTTCACCGGCATTGGAGACTTTCCTCGATTGCGGACTGGGCGTCTATTTCTCCTTGTTCGATCCAGCGCTCGACATTGTTGCGCTTCCAGTAAAGGGCATCCTTCGCGGACCCAAGCCCGACAGATGCATCGATACGAATCACTTCCATGGATTCAGGAATATGCCGCTTTGGCGCCACTGCCCGGATTGCACCGACGACGGCTTTCACTACTAAGGGCACATTCGGCATGACGTTAATGGCGATCACTCGGGTGGCCCCCATCTGGGCCGCTGCCCATATCGGCAAAGCGCATTGGAGTCCTCCATCGGAATAGATCCGCCCGTCAATGCGATGCTGGGAGAAGCAGCCCAGCATCGCGGCGGAAGCGGCCAAATGCTGCCAGGTCAGACCTGGCCCCTGAAATAGGACGGGGCGCAGACGCAGCGTATCGGTGGCGACCAAGCCATAAGGGATGCGCGGGCTGAAGCCAGCGTGGGTCCGCTGGATTAAGTGTTCGACGGCTGTTGAATCCATGAAACCGTGCCAGGGTCTGGTTGGTACACGCCAGCGGTAAGTGGAGAGAGCGTCCAGGCTCAGCCAGCTTTCAATGAGGCGATCGGGGGGACAGCCCCCGGCGATTGCCCATCCGTTGAGGGCCCCGATGGACGCGCCCACTACTATGTCTGGCTGGAGAAATCCTGAGAGTGCTTTCCACGCACCTGCCTGGTAAGCTCCGAACATGCCGCCCGCTGAAAGAACGAGCGCCGTCATCGTGCCAACCTGACAGAGAATCTTCTAGGACGAAAGCCGCCTGAAAGGCGGCTGCAGCCAGGATTGGCTGCCCCACAAATCAGTGCTAAGACAGGGACAGCAAGTGAATTAGTAGGGCTCAATCCATTAACTTCGCGGCAGCTTGGTCGAAGAACCACGTCACGCCGCGTCCATGATGGGCCGAGAGTTGCGCGGGGTATTTCGCTGGATCGTAAGGTTCATTGAACACCGCGTGGACCGCGTTAGCCTTGTCCTCTCCCGTTACGAACATTACCGTGTGCTTAGCCGCCAGCAACACGCCCGGAAGCAGCGTGATCCGCCATTGGGTCATCTTCTCCACGTAGACCGCGGCCGCAATATTCTCTCTATCTTCAATCAAAGGCTCACCCGGAAACAGACTGGCTGTGTGCGCATCGGGACCCATGCCTCTATGTACGACATCGAAGTGCGGAAGTTCCCCATTTTTCAATCCGAAGAAAGCCTGAATCTCCTCGGCATATAGCCGAGCCGCTTCATCGGGCTGCAACTCCGCATGAACCCGATGCACGTTGTTATGAGGAATGCGGGCTGGCCTAATCAAGCTCTGTTCGGCCATTAGATAGTTGCTCTGCGGATCATTGGGAGGCACAGCCCGTTCATCCACCCAGAACACGTGAACGCTCGCCCAATCAAGATCAGCCTTCGCCATAACATCGAACATCAGCCGGGGCGACGTGCCGCCAGAGATCGCCAGGGTTGCAGTGGACTCGCCTGAAAGACTCTCTTCCAGCAGTCCTACGATGAACTTCCCCGCTGCCGCCGCAGTCTGTTGCACGTCAGGGTAGAGGTAAGGATGACTCATCCGATGCACCTCCGGTAAATCGGATCAACTCCAACGATTGATAATTCCTCCCGCAGCAAATCGCAATCGCCAAGCTTGGGAAACGACACGCGGCGACTCAATTGATTTACGGTCACCTCCGCCATTGAATCATGCAACTCCACGGATGCCTGAAAGTCAGATCCTTCCAAACGGATGCCGCTCACTTCATAATTGGGCCGGGTCTGAGCGTGCAGCGATTCAACCGGGACCGACAACGTGACCCGAAACCAAGCCATCAGATATTGCAAGCAGGTTGGCATCGTTTCCACATCGGACAGCTTTGGTCCGGCATAGGAAATGGTCACCCGTTCAAGGGACTTCAGGCGAGTCCGCGCGCTTTCGTTTTCGAAGATCTGCGCAATGGCCGAGCGCACGCTGGTGAGACGGGTCCAAGTGAGATCCCCGACATTTCGTCCACTCGCCAACAACTCACGGATGAAATTCAAAGCTCCGAGCGGATCGGCAAAGGTGCCGTTCGCGGGCACCGGCTGCCCCCTGACCAGCGCGCGTTACGTCTTGGCGACGCGACGCTCCTGAAACGCGAGCGAGA
>JANXQZ010001000.1 GCA_025353235.1 Bryobacterales bacterium | reverse complement strand
GCATCGTCGGTGGAGCTGGGCGGGTTGAAGTCGGCGCAAGCGAAATTTTCGGTGTTTCCGGAACTGACCGCCGCCGCCGCAAGACGGTTGTCCACGCATGTCAGCAGCATCGTGAGAGTGCCGCCGCCAGACTGCCCGGTGGAGGCCAAACGCTTGGGATCCACCTCGGGGCGGCTCGCCAAATAATCGAGACTGCGCACGGCATCCCAAACCTGAAGCCGCGTGGCCGTGTCCCCGACCAGGAGCATCTGCTTGCCTGGATAGGTGTGTTCGTCATCGGCTGAACCTAAGCGCGTGACGCCGCCGGGTCCTGGATAATAGGTGCGCTCGCCCTGTCCCATCGGATCGAATGCCAGAACGACATAGCCGAGGCGAGCCAAGCTTTGGCAGCACTTCTGGTAGGTTACGTTTGCCTTCCCATTCAAGCTATGACCCATCTGAAACAGGACGCCGGGGAAGGGCCCGGACCCAGCGGTGGGGATGTAGAGATTGGCGGGAATCAGCAATTCCGGACGGCTCTGGTACAACACCTTTTCCACGCGATATCCCGGTCGAACAAATGAACCCACCGTCCGCTCGTGGAGGGGAGTGCGCTCCGGCTCGCCGCCAACAAGCTCCCAGAACGTCCGCCGTACGAATTGGGTTCGTTTTGAAATTCGACCGGGGGTGGTCAACTTGGCGATTTCGGCGTTGCGTCGCTGATAGGCGTCATGCGCCAGTTTGCGCAAATAATCCGGCAAGACGCGCGAGTAATCCCGGTAATCGACGCCCGGGTACTTCGCTTGAGCGTAGAGAGCGGCAGCGCTCGCCGAACCGAGGATTAACTCTCGACGGGTAATTCTCGCCATTGCGACCTTATGGTACCGTAGCGTGCGGTGAGCGAGAAACCGCGTCGGCTTAGAAAATCCGATTTACCGCAATTGATGAATTTGAAGGCCTCAGCCGGATGGAACCAGACCGAAGCTGACTGGCTCAGGCTGCTGGATTTGGCTCCCGAAGGATGCTGGGGAGTGGAGCGCGAAGGCGTGCTTGCGGCCACCGCGACTGCGATGGGTTACGGGTCAGACTTGGCGTGGATTGGCATGGTTTTGACGCTGCCCGCATACCGTCGGCAAGGGTTGGCACGGATTCTATTGGAGCACGCTTTGAGCGATCTTCTGGAGCGAGGGGTGCGCTGCATCAAGCTGGATGCGACTGACATGGGGCGGCCTCTCTATGAAGCTTTGGGCTTCCGCATCGAGAGCTCAGTGGAGAGGTGGGCTCGGCAGCCAGGGGCAATGGAGTTGGCTTCGCTTTTTCAAACATGCGACCCTGCTCTGGACCGGCGCGCGTTTGGCGCAGACCGAAGCGCGCTCCTGCGTCGCCTGGATGCTGAGGGCTGCCTATCAGGGCGGCCTGGATCGGAAGCCTTGTATTTCGGCCCATGCGTGGCGGAGTCTGCAACGGATGCCGAGGGCATGTTTCGTCATTTTGCCGACCGCCATCCGAGCGAGACGATCTACTGGGATCTCCTGCCAGAGAACGCGCAGGCTGTGCGGTTAGCGGAGATGCATGGGTTCACGCCCCTGCGTCGTCTGCATCGAATGTCTTACAAAGGGGTCCGGGTGAATTGCGATAACTCGAAAGTATTCGCGATCGCCGGATTCGAGTATGGGTAGCCACAACAGAGTGGGACAATCGGGTGTATGAGATGTTTGCCGTTGCTCGCGCTGGCAATTGCGGCTCCTCTGCTGCTCGGGCAGTTGCCGGGAGACGTAGAACTCGAAGCGGGATGCCTGCTGGTGGCTGATCGCGAGATGCGCGATCCGAACTTCTTCCAGACCGTCATCCTGGTCACCAAATACGAGGATGAAGGCACGCTCGGAATCATCGTAAACCGCCGCACCGACGTGCCAATCTCTCGCATGATGGGCGAATGGAGAGAAGCGAGGGGCCGATCCGAACCCGTGTTTCTCGGAGGTCCAGTAGAAAAGGGAGCGGTCTTGGGGCTGCTGCGGTCGGGTTCGAAGCCGCTCATGATTTCCGATAGACCAAGGATGCAGAAACTGCTCGCGGACAAGGTCCCGGCCGACAAGTTCCGCCTGTATCTGGGCTATACCGGCTGGGCGTCCGAGCAACTCGAAAACGAAATTGAGGCAGGCGCATGGCACGTGTTTCCAGGCAATACGAATTTGGCGTTCGATCCCGATCCAGACAGTCTATGGTCCAGACTGATCCACGGAACGGAGACTCGAATCGCTTCGGCGCGCTAATGAAAAAGCTGCTCTCTATCGCACTTCTATTTCCGGTTCTCTGCAGTGCCGCCGAGCCCACTCGCCCTAAGATTTTGGGGGTGGCGCATATTGCCTTCTATGTCTCCGACTTGGCCAAGTCGCGAGCCTTTTGGACGGACTTCCTCGGCTACCAGGAATGCTTCCATCTTAAAAACAAGAATGATGACAGCGTGCGAATCGCTTTTATCAAGATCAACGATAACCAGTATGTTGAGCTATTCGCCGAGAAGCCCAGGGCGGAACAGATGCTCAATCACATCTCGTTCTACACCGATAACGCGCAGGCCATGCACGACTATCTCGCGGCCAAGGGCGTGAAGGTTCCAGAGAAGGTGGGGAAAGGCCAGACCGGCAATAAGAACTACAACATAGCCGACCCGGACGGCAACATTGTGGAGATCGTGGAATACCAGCCCGATAGCTGGACGTCGCGCGACAAGGGCAAGTTCATGCCAGACACGCGCATCTCGGATCATATTGCGCACGTGGGCGTGCTGGTTGGCCCGCTCGATCCGGCCATGAACTTCTATCACGGCATTTTGGGTTTCAACGAATTCTGGCGCGGGAGCAGTTCGGGCGATACGCTGAGCTGGGTCAACATGCGCACATCCGACGGCCGGGATTACGTCGAGTTGATGCTCTATGACAAGCTTCCCGAGGCATCTGCCCGCGGCGGCAAGAACCACCTCAGCCTGACGGTTCCTGATTGCGAGAAGGCTGTGCAGATTTTGGAAGCCCGGCCGGCGTTTAAGGATTACGGCAGGAAGCTTGCCGTTCAGGTTGGCAAGAACCGGAAACGGCAGGTGAATGTTTTCGATCCTGACGGCTCGCGTGTGGAATTGATGGAAGCGGATACGGTGGACGGTAAGCCTGCGCCGTCGTCCGATGCGCCCGCTCCCCGGTTGCAGTAGGAGCTTGTTAGAAGGCCGTCCTGCTGCAAGGATTGGCCAATGTCACTTAGTTTTCCTGCGACCGTGATTCAGCATTGATTGTGGGGCAGGCAATCCTGCCTGCAGCCGCCTTTTAGTCGGCTTTCCAGGCTTTCAGAGAGGATTTGTCCCCTCAGAAAGCCGGCTGAAAGCCGGCTGCAGCCAAGATTGGCTGCCCCACAAAGCAGCATCGAGCGGAGAAGAAATAAGGATGATCTAAATGGTTAAGCCGTCAGTACTGCGGCGCCATTCAAAACCGGTACTGGCGCTCTGCGCGTTAACTCGGATTTGCTGGTGCCTGCGATCTTGGCAACCATAGTCAGCGCCTGGGCAACTATCTGATCCATGTTGTAGTACTTGTAAGTGGCTAAACGTCCGACGAAATGAACGTCAGAGCGCGCTTCGGCGAGCGCCTGATATTTCTTGTACAGCGTATTATTCTCAGGGCGCGGAACCGGATAGTAAGGATCTCCTTCCGCCCGGGGGAATTCATATACAATGCTCGTTTTGCGGTGATCCTGCCCCGTTAAATACTTGAACTCCGTGATGCGAGTATAGGGAACGCGCTCATTGGGGTAATTCACCACGGGAGCATCCTGAAACACTGACTGGTCAAGCGTTTCATGCTTGAACTCGAGCGAGCGATACGGAAGCTTGCCATACCGATAATCGAAGAACTCGTCGACCGGTCCGGAAAACACCAAAGCCTTGTACTTGATGATCTCGCAAACTTCGCGATAATCCGTATTCAGCATAATCTTGATGTTTTTATGATCGAGCATGTTCTCGAACATGCGCGTGTAACCGTGCTTTGGCATGGCCTGATACGTATCGGTGAAATATCGGTCATCGCGGTTGGTGCGGACGGGTATCCGGGCCGTCACGGAAGAGTCGAGTTCGGAAGGATCCAGCCCCCACTGCTTGCGCGTATAACCGCGGAACATCTTTTCGTAGAGTTCCCGGCCCACGCGGTTCACCACCACATCTTCCGAAGTTCGGATCGGATCTCGCTTCTCGGCGAGCGATGCGAAAAAGTCTTCCAGCTGGGAAGAATCGAGAGTCAGCCCGTACAGCTTGTTTACGGTATCCAGGTTAATAGGAACTGGGACCTGCTTGTTATCGACATTGGCAATCACGCGGTGCTCGTAGGGGCGCCAGGCCGTGAATCGAGTTAAATAATCGAAGACATCCCGCGAGTTGGTATGAAATATGTGCGGGCCGTACCGATGGACCAGAATCCCGTCCTCGTTGTAATGATCGTAAGCGTTGCCGCCAATATGCGGACGCTTGTCTATGATCAGAACCTTTTTGCCGAAGTTCCTGGCCAACTGTTCCGCGATTACGCTGCCCGCGAACCCCGCGCCAACAATTAAAAAATCAAACATCTATTTAACCTCTTTCTCGATCAGCTTTGCTGAAACCGCAGCCTCGACTGGTGTTTTACTGATGCGTGGAGCGATCAGCTTCGTCATTTTTTTCCAGGTGATGTCCCACGAATACGTCTTTAAATATTCGTCTACTTTCGCGAGCCATCCCGTCCGATCAGCCTTTAAAGCAGAGACGATGGCGGCGACGAAGGCAGTGGGCTCGTCTGCAATTCCCACCAACCCCAAGTCGCCGTAAGGCCGAACGACATCTCTAATCGAAGTAGAAACAGTGGGAAGGCCTGCCGCCAGATATTCGGGTGTTTTCGTAGGGCTGATAAACCGGGTGGATTCGTTGCGCGCGAACGGCAGCATCGCGGCATCCCAACCAGCCATATAAGACGGAAGCTCCTTATAACCCTTCGACCCGAGGTAATGAATGTTAGGAGAAAAGGGCAGGCTGGCCGCATCGATCTTAACCACCGGGCCGATCATGACGAAGTGCCAATCCGGACGCAAGGCTGCAGCGCCTGCTAATAACTCGATATCCATGCGCTCGTCGATCACGCCGCAATAACCTATGCGCGGATGGGGAATGCTGGCTTGGTCAGCCGGATCCGGCTGCGGCTTGCGTGCTTGGGCAAAGTGGTCTACATCTACACTGCTAGGAAACGCATGCACGTCTGGATGCTGGTCTCTCTTCGCCTCGTATAAAGTGTGGCCGCCGGTAAACACCAGGTTGGCCCGCTGAAACAGTTCCCGTTCGCGCTCATGCAAAGCGGGCGGAGCATCCTTGAACGCCGATAGCTCATCCATGCAGTCGTAAATTACAAGCGACGGCGAAAGCTCCTGAGTAAAACCCAAAGCCATGGGAGTGTAGTACCAAAACATGTACTCTTCGCTGCGGGCGACGCCTAACAGTTGCGCCAGCAACTCGCCTTGAATCCGCTCTACTTCCAACTCCGAGAGGCCGCCGGACATGTGTGGAACCACAACGTGGACGCCGCTCTCAGCATCGGTCTGGAATTCTAGTCTGGGTTTGCCACCAGAGAAGATAGGCTCTTCAAAGAAGAACACTCGACGATGGCGCGCGAAGCGACTCAGAAGATGCTGCGGCCTTTGATAGACGAAGCCCCACCGCAGGTGAGAGAGGCAAATAAGGTCGATTCGATCTTGTACCATGTTCAATATCCTCCAGTGGTGGCCAGTTCAAATTTCTCAACCCCTTCAAAACGGCCCAGCCAACGCGCCAGCGCATCCGCTAGCGGCTTGTAGCACTCCCGCAGGCCTTGATCGTTGGCGTAATCCAGCAGACCGCAATGGCAATGCCGATCGTTATCCCAACCCGGATGATTCAGGATCGGGTAAAGGCAAATGCCGTAAACAGGCGTTCCCGACTGTTGAGCCGCAAGTACTTCGCCCGCTACATAATCAAACCAGTCAGCACGGCGGTGATCCTCTATCCCGGTTTCGGAAACAAATATCGAACACCGATACCGCTCGTGAAACTCTTTCAGCAAGTCGCGAAATGGCCGATAGAGCCTATCGCCTAGCGGCAAAGTTCGCGCCCGGTGGATCCACTGGTTATTCCAGTAATAATTCAGACCGATAATGTCGCAGTATTTCGCGGCGCCACCGAGCTCGGGACAAATTCGTCCAGCCAGCATGTCGAGCGACTGAAACTGGAACAGACGAAATTCTTCTACAAGCTCGCTATCTTCCGGTCGGAGCGGGTCAGGCGCGATATGAATCGCCGGCTCGCAATGCACCATTCGAGCATTGGGCAAGACATTCCAAATCGCTTCGCTGGCCGCGATAGAAGCGCGAACGAGTTGCTGCTTTAATTCAAAGCCCCGGCTTTTCTGAAAGGGGTTGATGTACTCAACCTCGCCCCCCGCCCAAGACAGAAATGAGGGCTCGTTTAAGGGGCAAACCAGTACTTCTTGCTCGGTCTCATCGTGGAGAAACCTTGCGAACGCTGAACCTAACTGTCCAAGCCGATCTACGAATGCCGTTGAGAAAACGTCTATGTCGTCAGGCCAGCCATAATGGAAGAGATCCCAGATAACCTGGGTGCCAGCTGCTTGAGATGCGCGCAGCATCGGCAACACCGAGGAGAAATCATACTGGCGCGGTGATTTCTCTATTATATGCCAGCGGATACCGTCCCGTACGGTTTTAATGCCGAAATTCTGCAAAGCTTGATAATCTTCGAACGCAAACTCATCGTGGCGCGTCGCGGCAATCAAATCCAAACGCCGACCATCGCGGCGGCGGTGAGTAGAGCATTCGAATCCCGCCTGGAAAAAACTCTTGAACGGAGATTGCTGTACGGTGCGTGCCACGGCTACGACACACCCCCGCTCCACACACCGAACTTTTTAGCAGGCCAGACAGAAATCATGAAATGTTTGGTGACCTCCGGCCTCAAATGTGCTCGGAGTCGTAAGTGAGACTGTGGAGCGTGAAAACGGTTTCATCCTGAGTAGCTGGGCAGACAGTTCAGCCCCAAGGATTCTAATCTCGTATGAGTCGAAACGAGCTTCTGAGCGAGCCATTAGATGCTGAAAGCGCCCGTAAAGTTGTGCGCCATTTCCGCATGTTCACGTGGCTGAGTCGGAAAGACATTTGGGATTTGGTAAAGACTACACTTGACGCCTGGAGCGATGACAATGTGCCCCGCTTGGGCGCTTCGCTGGCATACTATACCGCTCTCTCGCTCGCACCGCTCATCGTTGTCGTACTAGCCGTAGCTGGGCTCGCCTTCGGACGTCAGGCGGTGGAAGGACAACTCGTTTGGCAAATCAAGGATACGGTCGGATACGACGGAGCAAAGCTGATTCAGCAGCTCATTCAGACGGCTTATAAACCGGCCAGCGGAATCGTAGCCACGGTGCTTGGATTGATCACGCTCTTCTTCGGAGCCACCTCGGTGGTAGTGGAGCTAACCGATGCGCTGAATACGATCTGGCATGTTCCGCCTGTTCCAGGGCAAAGCGGAATTAAAAGCATGTTTCGCCTGATGAAGCTTCGGTTTATTTCTTTCACGATGATTCTTGGAATTGGATTCCTGTTGCTGACCTCGCTGTTGGTCAGCGCCTGGCTGTCCGCGATGGGTCGGTACTTTAGCCAGGTGTTGCCGGTTCCCGAAGCATTCCTTCACATGTTTTATTTTCTAATCTCGTTCACCGTGATTACGATGCTTTTCGCCAGCATTTATAAAGTACTTCCTGACGTCCGGCTCGAGTGGAGCGACGTTGCGATTGGAGCCGCCGTCACATCGTTGCTCTTTACAATAGGAAAGGTGCTGCTTGGCCTGTATCTCGGGAAGAGCACTCTCGGGTCTACCTACGGAGCCGCCGGATCTTTTGTGATTGTGCTGGTCTGGGTTTACTACTCATCCCAGATCTTCTTTCTTGGGGCGGAATTTACGCGCGTGTACACCCAAAAATTCGGCTCTCAAGTTGCGGCGAAGCTGAAGCTGAAACCGGAAGTTTCTCAGGCAAAGCTTATCGTTGAGTCTTAAAAGGCATCCGGTTGGGCCATGCTTTCGTATCTACTGAGAGTGAGCTGGATGCTTTTCTTCGGGCAGCCCTGGTAAGGGCTGCCTTTTTTAGCAAACAGCTGATAGCTCGCTGCGTAGTCCCATGCGCTCCAAGAGTCGGCCGTAGCGGACCTCGTTGCGCAGACATTCGAACTCCGGATTGAGCAAGTGCAGCGGAAGCGACCCGCAGCGAAGCTCGGCAGCTTGCTCCAAGCAGCTCAAGGCTCGCTCAAGCTCTCCCAGGCCAGCATGAATTGCCGCTACATGGACGGCTGACACGTACTGCGTAGCGGCCTGCTTCTCGAGAAGGCCCATCAAACGCTTGGCTTCGCCCCGATTTCCCAACCGTGCGTAGCAGTATCCCATACAGCCCCAGAGCAGCGCGCGGCCCTTCAACTGATTGCTCGCATTCGTGAAGCATGCAATCGCATCGCTGTACAGGCCCTTTCCCACATTCGCCCAACCTAATCCAAGATATGCCAGCGAATAATCGGGAGCGAGTTGGGCAATTAGGTTGTGCTGTAAGATGGCTTGATCGTATTTTCTGGAGGCGATGAATAGCCAACCCAGAACGAAGTTGTTTGAGAGCGAAGCAGGATCCAATTCGAGAGCGCGCTCTGCTTCCACGATGGCCGGACCCAGCATGCCCCGGCTCGCAAGTTGCAAGCTGTACGCCACATGGCTGCAAGGATCTCGCCCATCCAGATAGATCGCCCGCTGAAACTGGCTTTCTCCCGTCTGCCAGTCCCAGTCGAACATAGAGACTGCGCACCCAATAGCCACGTAAGCCTCGGGAAGGCTATCGTTCAGTTCCTTGGCCTTATTTGCCGCATCCAGAATCTTTGTGCGAGCTTCGCTTGGATGTTCGGATCCGAACGCCGCACCGACTACCAGAGATTCGGCCAAGGCGCCCCAAGCAGCGGAGTAAGCCGGATCCTTCTCAACTGACAACTGAAAGAGTGCCGCACTGCTGCGGATAGATTCCGGGTTGCCGAGCTTCCAAAGGTAGCGGCCTTGGAGGTAGTTGTCGAAGCTTTGACTGTGCGCGCGGCGGCGTCGCAGTTCCTGATTTTGTTCACGCGAGTGAACCGTAATGAGAGCGCGATTTAAAGACCTGGCCAAGTCTTCGATGGAGTCGCCGTCACCCGATGCGGACGAGAACAAGGATCCGTCTGATTCCTTGCGGAGCTGAAGCGTCAGCTTGGCGGCAGGGCCATCTCGCGATACAGTCCCCTCTATGAGGTAATCGGGGGCAACGCTTTTTGTCTGCCCGTTCCCTGACCCGTTTGCTCCAGCATGCGGCGAGATAAATTGGCAAAATCCATCGTTAATCAACACGTGCGCAAGTCGGCGATGGATGTCCTCTATCAATTCAGGCGCATCTCCCGTGATGCGCCCGATGGCAACCGAGCTGCGACGTTCCGGCGCGGGGATGTGGCCGTAGCCGTTCATGCCAGCTCGCCGGGACTGAAAGAGAGGCACGTAACTGCCTTTCCGCAGCTCGATGCGCAATTCCGCTTCCCGCCCTTCCGTCTGATAATATTCTTCGAGTTTCGCCCTGAGCCGGCGTGCCTCTACGCGCACAATCGAATCGATCCGGGGATCGAATTGCTCCCTGCGATTGAAGACTTCGAGGCCGATGAGGTACTCCTTCAAGCGCGTTTGTTGACCTGAAAGACATTCTTCGACCACGAACTCGAGAAAACGCCGGATGCGATGAGAGTGTATGAAAACCCGGCTCCGCAAGATTCGATCCAACTCGCC
>JANXQZ010000962.1 GCA_025353235.1 Bryobacterales bacterium | reverse complement strand
TGAAGGTCTTCACCGACGACGAGCGCAGCAAAGTCTACATGGTGATGGAGTGGGTAGACGGGCAACTGTTGCGTGAAATCCTAGGCCAGCAGGGTAAGCTTCCCGCCGAGCGAGCCGTCAAAATCGCACTGAACATTTCCGAAGCTCTGCAGCACATCCATACTCATGGCGTGGTTCATCGCGATTTAAAGCCCGAGAATATCATGGTGGATTCTAACGACAATATAAAGCTGATCGACTTTGGAATTGCAGGGCAGGCCGGAGCGCGGCGTCTCACTTTCGCCAAGCTTTCTCAGGTGATGGGCACGCCCGAATATATTTCCCCCGAACAAGTAAAAGGGAAGCGCGGCGATGGACGCAGCGATGTATTCGCGTTGGGCGTGATGCTCTACGAGATGTTGACCGGCAAGACGCCTTTTTCAGGGCCGAACCCGTTTGCGATCATGAACGATCGGCTGCTGAATAATCCCGTGCCTCCGCGCGAGGCGGATCCGTCCATCTCGCCGGAGTTGCAGGAGATTTTGTACCGCGCACTGGAGCGCGACCCTAAAAATCGATACGCCACTGCGCGAGAGTTCGCCTGGGATTTGGCGCATCAGGACCAGGTTGGGGTCGCGGACCGGCCGGAGATGCTGGACTGGAAGAAGCGGCGCTCCTCGTGGCCTCGGCAGGTCGCCTTTTATGGAATGCTGGCGCTGATCCCGGTGGTTATTTTTGGGTTGCTCCTCTACGTAGCTCGGCACACGTAGCTGAGTTTTGAAATAATGTTGTTATGGCTAGTCAACCCCTGACGCGTATCAGCGAGGAAGAGTATCTTCGCTTGGACCGCGCCGCCGAATACAAGAGCGAGTACATAGATGGCGAGATGTTTGCGATGTCTGGCGGATCGGCCAGGCATTCCAAAGTTGGGATGAATTGGGGATTTGAGCTGATGTTGAAACTTCGAGGCGGAAATTGCACTGTATTTTCCTCCGATATGCGAATCCGAACCGTGCGGGGGAGGTATGTTTACTCGGACATCTCAGTCGCTTGCGGCCCGGTTGCTCTTCACGGCAATGCGGACGACCTTTTTACCAATCCAACCCTCGTGGTAGAAGTGCTCTCGCCGTCAACGTCCGCGTATGATCGCGGCAAGAAATTTGAAGTCTATCGGGAAATCGCATCTCTCCAGGAGTACGTGTTATCTCACTTGAAGACTCCGCACGTCGAGGTCTTCACCCGCCAAAACGATGAGAGTTGGATCTTTCGCGAATATCGCGGGATGGAGAGTTCGGTTACGCTGACCTCAGTTGGATGCACCCTCGCGCTGTCCGACATCTACGCTCAGGCATTCGACTTGCCTGTAAAGTCCGACCTGGAATAGAAAGGAATCGCCAACGCCTTCCCGAACGTAACGTCGTCAGGCCTGCTGAACGCGGGCACTCCGATCACAATCTCATCCTGCGGTACGTCCAGCTTCAGCGTGCCATGCAGCCGGTCCCAGATCGTGAATCCGCTAGACCAGTTTGCATTCGCTTCCCCCTCGACCATCGAATGATGGATGCCGTGCATGCGCGGCGTAACGCAGAACCGATTCAGCCTGCGTTCCGATGCAAGCGAGAGCCGCACATTGGAGTGATGAAACAGAATCGATACGAAGAGCAGCGTCTGCCATACCGATAGCGATAGCGGACCCACTCCGATGAACACGATCTGAGCGGCGCGCCAGGCTACAGATTGGGTTAGTTCTCCGAAGTGGAAGCGGATGGCTGTGGATGCATCCAGATCGAGGTCCACGTGATGAACCATATGGAAGCGCCACAGCCATGGGACGCGATGCGTCAGAACATGCCACCAATACAGCGTGTAGTCCATCAGAATCACAGCAAGCGCGACTTCGAGCCACGGCGGAAGCGGCCAGCGCTGCAACAGACCCCAGCGCTTGCGGTGAACCATGGCCGACAGGGGTTGAGCGACGGGCTTCTCAGCGAATGCGAGCGCCAAGCCGCCAATACCTGCAATGGCAAGATTGCGCACGTCCCGCCGGAGCTTCGGTTCCACTGACTTGCGCAGCGGGCGACGCAATTCCAGAACCACGAGCGCAGTGAAGACGCCCGCACAGACGAGTCCAGTGAGCCAGCCCGGAAGCGGTTTAGCTCGACTCAAGGTTACGCCAGCGCTTGCTTCATGAACTCGAACGACTTCTTTACTTCCGCCACCGTGTCCATCCCCTTCTTGCCGTACTCGTATTCGATCATCGCCGGAATCGCATAGTGCTTCGTCTTCAGCACATCCAGCACTCCCTTGATGTTGGTGTCGCCCTCGCCGAACGGCATGTTGGCACCGTGATCTTTCTTCCGATCTTTGAAATGGAGAGTCAGGATATCGGCGTGATGCTCCTGAAGGAATGCCACCGGATCGAAATTTGCCGCAGTGAAATGGCCGATATCGAGGTTGATCTTGATGTACTTCGAGCGACCTTCCATGGCCTTGGCAAAATCTGCCGGCGTGGAGAATTCGTTCTCCTTCATGCTGTCGTGGTTGTGCATGCCGACGTAGGTCTTGTACTTCTGAGCAAACGGATCAATCCGTTTTGACGTGGTTACGTTCGACGAAGCCGTGATGCGCGAAACGCCCAACGCCTTCGAGATCTTGAACCCGTTCTCAATCTCGGCGTCCGTGAAATTCTCGCGGAAACTATAGTTAAACGCGTAGATCATGATTCCTGCATCGTCGAACTTCTTGCGCGCCGCCTTGAGCTCTTCGATGGGCGGATCCTCGCGCCACTTCTTAGCTTCGTCCCGATCCTTCGGTTCCAAGTGGCCTTGCCACAGTTCGGTGTAGCCGATCCCGATGTCCTTCATGGCCTGGATGGCCTCGTCGAGCGGGCGGTCTCGAAAGCTGTAGCTCTGCGTCCCCACCATAACGCCGTTAAACTTAGAATCGATCATCTTGGCGAAGGCACTCGATAGAGGCACGGCGGCCATCGCCAGCTTTGCGAAATCGCGTCTGGATTGAATCATCAGCACGATGATACCAACTGGCGCTGCGCGATGGCTTCGGCGATCTTCTCACCATGAAAGCGACCGTTCTCGATGAAGATTTCGTTCGTGTGCATGCCCGCCACAATCACACCCGCGAGGTAGATGCCAGGTCGGTCGCTCTCCAGCGTATTTGGATCGGTATTAGGTCGCTGGGTAGCGGGATCGAGCCTGATTCCGAGCCGTTCCATGAAGTCGAGATCGGGATGATAGCCGATCAGCGCGAAGACGAAGTCGTTCTTGATGGTCTGAAGTCCTGATGGTGTTTGAAGATCCACTTCTCCCTCCCGAATCGCCGCAACACGCGAGTTGAAGTATCCAGTAATCTCGCCGTTTTTGATGCGATTTTCAATGTTGGGCTTGATCCAATACTTGACGTTGCCGTGAATCGCGGACCCGCGATGGACTAAGCTTACGCGCGCCCCTGTCCAATACAGTTCTAACGCTGCTATGGATGCTGAATTCTTGGCGCCCACAACCACCACCTCGTGATCGTAATAAGGATGCGGCTCCTTGTAATAGTGGATTACTTTGGCGAGGTTCTCACCGGGCACGTTGAGCTTGTTCGGTAGATCGTAATACCCGGTGGCGAGAACGATCTTCCGCGAATGATACGCCCCCTTGCTGGTAGTCACGGTAAACTCGCCATCCTCGCCGGCAATCGAGTGAACCGCCTCGTACTGATGCACGGTGAGCTTAAAGTACTCGGCCACGCGCCGATAATATTTCAACGCCTCGGTGCGGCCTGGTTTCTCGTTCAGGGAGGTCATCGGAATGCCCCCGATCTCGAGCAGTTCAGGGGTGGTGAAAAACACCATATGCGTAGGGTAATGGTAGAGCGAGTTGCACAGGCAGCCCTTGTCGATGATGAGCGCGTTCTGACCGCGCTTCTTCAGTTCTATCCCGCAGGCGAGACCGGTAGGGCCTGCGCCCACAATAATGGCGTCGTACATTATCTAATTTCCCCCGGTGGTTACCACATCTGTGTAGGGCAGCTTGTTAAGCTGCCGGCCGATTGGCAATCGGCCGCAGGATGCCATCCTGCCCTACAGCATCGCCTCCACGCTGGCGTACACCGCAGCGAGCGCCTCAGCCAGTGCTTCGGGATTCTTTCCACCCGCTTCCGCCATATCGGGACGCCCCCCACCTTTGCCACCCACCGCCTGTGCGAGCGACCCCGCCAGCTTTCCCGCATGAACCTTCGACGTCAAATCCTTCGTGACAGTTGTAACAATTGAAACGCTGGAATCCTCCGCAGAAGCCAGCACAATCACCCCAGACTTGAACTTAATGCGCAACGAATCGGCTAGCGTCCGAAGCTGCCCGCGATCCATGCCGGAAACCCGAGCAGCCACCACCTTTACCCCATGAATCATCCGAGCTTCCGATTCCAGCCCGGCGACCTCGGCCTGCGCCAACTTATCCTTCATCTGCTCCACGCGCTTTTCCAGAACGCGCTTCTCTTCCAGCAGCCGTTCTAACTGCGGCATCAATTCCGACTCGGGCGCATGCACCAAATCGCTCACCTGATGCAGCGATCGCAGAGCATCCTGAAAACGGCCCAGCGCACCCTCTCCGGTAATGGCCTCGATGCGTCGAACGCCAGCCGAAATACTCCCCTCATACACGATCTTGCAGAGTCCAATATCGCCGGTCCGGCTCACATGCGTTCCGCCGCAAAGCTCTTTACTAAAGCCCTCGATCTTAACCACGCGAACCTTCTCGCCATACTTCTCCCCGAACAGCGCCATCGCTCCAGTGGAGAGTGCCATCTCCAAATCCATCACGTCGGTATGCACCGCGACGTTCTTCAGGATCTCTTCATTCGTGAGCCGCTCCACCTCCGCCAACTCCGACGCATCCAGAGCCGTGTAATGCGTAAAGTCGAACCGCAGCCGACCGGGCTCCACCACGCTTCCAGCCTGCTTCACATGCGTGCCCAAGACGGTTCGCAATGCGGCATGCAACAGGTGCGTCGCAGTATGGTTGCGCATAGTGGAATCCCGCACAGGCCGATCCACTTTCGCCACAAGTACGTCCCCTTCTTGGATGGGAACCGCGGCATGAACCCGATGCACCACCGCCCCCAGTGCAGGTTTGTAAGTGTTCTCGACAATCGCGACACGCTCGCCAGTATCGGGCGCCACTAATACCCCCGTATCGCCCACCTGACCGCCAGCTTCTGCGTAAAAAGGCGTCTTATCAAAGACGAGTTCGGTGTTCCCCTGGTGCTCCAGAACCCGCAACACAGTGACCGGCGAGTCCAGAGTTTCCCGCCCAATAAATTCAGTTGAGGGAAGCTCCTTATAGATGGGCGCCACCTGAGCTTTATCGCCGCCTCGCCAACTGGCGCGAGCGCGAGTTCGCTGGACCTCCATTTCTTCGCCGAATCCGAAGCGGTCGATGCTGAGGCCGCGCTCGCGAGCCATTTCCTCCTGCTCATCGAGCGCAAGTCCGTAAGTGTCGTAGAGCTTGAAAGCAACCGCACCCGGAAGAACACCGCCAACAGCCGACTTCGCCTCGTCGACAAACACCTTCTCCGCCACTTGAAAAGTGGTCGCGTAACGGTTCTCCTCGTCCTTCACCACGCGCGCAACCCGTTGGATGCTGTCCATCATTTCGGGATAGCCAAGCTTCATCAGTTCGGCAACGAATCCAGTCAGTTGATAAAGGTATGGGTCGCGGCGGCCAACCATCCCGGCATTGCGAATCGCCCGGCGCATGATTTTGCGCAGCACGTAGCCGCGACCTTCGTTCGAGGGCAGCACTCCATCGTTGATGAGGAATGCAGTGGCGCGGGCATGATCCGCATTGATGCGGAGGGCCACGTCCACCCGCTCGTTTTCGCCATAGGAGACGCCGATCAGATCGGCCGCGCGGTCGATAATCGGACGCAGCAGGTCCGTGTCATAGTTCGTAACCTTGCCCTGCAGGACTGCGGCAATTCGTTCCAGACCCAAGCCCGTATCGATGGAAGGGCGGGGCAAGGGAGTCATAACGCCATCGGCGGACCGGTCGAACTGCATGAACACCAGATTCC
>JANXQZ010000943.1 GCA_025353235.1 Bryobacterales bacterium | reverse complement strand
AAGTGCATCAGGTATTCAGCGGAAGTGTGGCTTTCGTCACCCCTTCCTGAATCGAATAGCGCAGATCGAATCCCAGCCGTTGAAAAACGCTCTTCATCGCCGCATTCTCTGGCAAGAGGTCGGCCACCACTCGACCGCACTTCTCCGCGCGCGCAATCTCTACCAGTTGCCGTACCAGCTCCGTGCCGAGACCCCGCTTCTGAAAACCGTCGCTCACTAACACCGCGACCTCCGCCTCATTCTCACCACGAAGCTTAACCAGACGCCCGACGCCGATGATCCGACCCTCTTCCGAAAGGGCCACTAGCGCAATTTCGCGATCATAGTCCACGAAGCAAATGCGCGTGAGCCGGTCATGCTCAACGCGCTGGCCCAGGCCGATCATATGGAAGTACCGAAAATAGACGCTGCGGTCGGAGAGCGGTTCATGGAACTGAACCATGAGCGGCTCATCCTCGGGACGAATTGGGCGAATCAGTACAGTCTCACCATCCTTCAACCGCCATGGCCTGACGTACTGAACTGGATAAGGTCGGATCGCAGGTTTAGGCAGATGCTCTTCATCGACGTCCCGCCCATGCAGCACAATGCGCGCATCCAGCGCGAGCAGTCCATTGGCCGATGCCAAAAGCGGATTGATGTCGATCTCCTGAATCCAGGGCTGATCCGTCACCAGTTGGCTGAACGCGACCAGCAACTGTTCGAGCCGCGCCAAGTCCACCGGCTTGCGCCCCCGGATTCCTTTCAGAGCTCCATAGATCTTGGTCTGTTCCATCATGCGCCGCGCCAAGGTAGTGTTGAGCGGCGGCAAGCCAAGCGCGCGATCCCGGAAAACCTCCACCATTTCTCCGCCCGCGCCAAACAGCAGCACCGGGCCGAATTGCAAATCTATGCTGCTGCCGAGGATCAGTTCGTAGCCATCCCGTTGGATCATGGGCTGCACCGTGACCCCTAGAAAATTACCCTCCCCTGCACCCACCTGTATCGCGAGATAAGCCACGCGCACCGCAGTCTCATCGGCAAGATTCAGCCGAACGCCGCCGACATCGCTCTTATGCGTGATCGTTTCCGAGTGCAGCTTCAGGACTACCGGATACCCGATGTGTCCCGCACACTCCACGGCCTCATCCGCACTGGCAGCCACCTTCGTCGGGACAGTCGGAATGCCATAGGCGGCTAGCACGCGCTTTGACTCGTCTTCTGTCAGCAGCGTGCGGCCCCGCTCACGCACGGCGCGAATTGAATCCGCAACCACAGCCGAGGCTGAGGCCGCGCCGACGCGTTCCTCAATTGCGACCGGCGTTTCATACAAGCTTTTAAGGTTGTAGCTATAGCGCCACATATACTGGAACATCCGCGCCGCCGTATCCGGATACGAAAAGGTCGGCACGCCCGCTTGAGTAAGTATTTGTTCTCCCGCCGCAACGTCCGCTCCGCCCATCCAACTCGCCAGAATCGGCTTTCCGTTTAATTTTGCGTACGGTTTGAGGTGTTCCGCAATCAGAGTGGGGCTGGTCATCCCTTGCGGCGTGAGGATAACCAGCAATCCGTCGGTCGCCGGATCCTTGGCGGCGATCTCGACCACTTGGGCATAGCGTTCGGGACCTGCGTCGCCCAGCATATCGATAGGATTGCGATGGCTCCAATGAGGAGGGAGAATCGCGTCCAGTTCGATCATCGTGCTGGTCGACAGCTCCGCCAACGCACCCCCGTCCGAGATCAGAGCGTCCGTGGCGAGCACTCCCGGACCGCCCGCATTGGTAACAATCGTCAGCCGCGGACCCTTTGGCCTGGGCTGCTTCGCCAACACCTCCGACATAAAGAATAAGTCCGAGATGTTGGTGACTCGCAGCACGCCGCAACGCCGAAAGGCGGCATCCAGCACCTCGTCGCTGCCCGTCAAAGTTCCGGTGTGGGACGCCGCCGCCTTCGCCGCCGCTTCTGTCCGACCGGCCTTGATCACAATGATCGGCTTGCTAAGCGCGACCTCGCGCGCGGCCGACAGGAACGCACGAGCATCGCCGACAGATTCAATGTACAGAATAATGCTCTTCGTCTTGGGATCGTCGCCCAGATACTGGATCAGATCTCCCCATCCCACGTCGATCATCGAGCCGATAGAAATGAATGCGCTGAACCCGACCGCTTCGCGCAGGCTCCAGTCCAGAATCGCCGTGCACAGCGCACCGCTCTGGCTGATAAAACCCACGTTGCCGGGCCGCGCCATGGCATTGGCAAACGTCGCGTTCAAACCCGAACTTGGGCACATCACACCCAAACAATTAGGTCCGATGATGCGCATCTTCCCGCGACGCGCTTCCGCCAATACTTGCTGCTCGAGTTCCACGCCCGAAGCCCCCGCTTCGCGAAAGCCTGCGGAAACGATGATCGCCGCCTTAACGCCCGCCTCGACGCACTCGGCGATGACTCCTGGAACCGTGATGGCTGGCGTCGCCACCACCGCCAAGTCGATCTCACTCGCTGCCTCGCGAATGTTGGGGTAAGCTTGGATGCCGAGCACGCTCGCATGTTTCGAATTGATGGGCAGCACCGCGCCCCCGAACGGAGTGCCGAGCAGGTTTGAGAGGATCGCCCGGCCCACGCTTCCGGCCCGCTCCGTCGCGCCAATCACCGCGACGTTCTTAGGTCGAAAAAAAGCGTCCAGCGTGCGATCGCTCTGCGTCATTTGACTCATGTGGGTACTCCGCTGCGCGACTACGCGCAGGCTCGCCGGGCAGCGGTACACTCTATCATAGCCACCCCTGCTTGATCAGACGATGCCATCTTCCGAAACCGATCCCCCCCTTCGCCAGCCGATCAGAGTCCTATTATTCCAGCCGAACCGCGCCCGCTCGGACCATGTTGTCGCGGAACTGAAGGAGGCGGGGTTCCTCGTAAACGCAGACATTGTCGAGAACCTGGAAACCTTCGAACAGCGTCTCCGCGCGGAGCGTTACGATCTGGCCATCAACGGCCTGCAGTTCGCCAGTGCGGTTCGGACGCTGGAGAGACAACGCCGCAAGGCCAAAGAAGATGCGCTGGAGGCGGCTGCGAAGGTGCATGCTTTGCTCGATGCCTGTCCGCTTGCCATCATAAGTCTTGATCTTGATGCCAACGTGAGAATGTGGAGCCGCGGCGCGGAGCAGATTTTCGGGTGGCGGGAAGAAGAAGTGCTTGGCGGCCAGCTCCCCACCGTCCCGCTGGATCAGGAGCAGGAATATCACAGACTTCTGCAAGCTCAGTTTAGTGGCACGTCGCATGCAGGAGTGGAAGTACGCAGACAGCGGAAGGATGGCAGCTTTGTCGAAGTGAGCCTTTGGACGGTACCGCTTCGCGACTCGGACGGTAGCATCACGGGCAATGTAGCCATTCTCGCCGACCTGACCGCCGCCCAAACCGCCGAGCAGCAGTATTGGGAGCTGATCGCGCGTGAGGAAGAAGCCCGCACGCAGGTGCGAGCCGAACAGCGCTTTCGCGAACTGCTCGAAGTTGCGCCTGACGGGATTCTTGAGATCGACTCCAAGGGCCGAATCGTCCTCGTGAATGCCGCGCTGGAAAAGTTGTCAGGTTTTAATCGAGATGAACTGCTGGGTCAAAGCATGGAAATGATGGTGCCTGCCGAACTGCGCGAAAAACACGCCGATCATCGCGCCAACTATTGGAGCCATTCGGTTACGCGACCCATGGGTACCGGTCTGAATCTCCACATCCAACGCAAGGATGGAACGCGTGTTCCCGTCGAGATCAGCCTCAGCCCGGTGAAGTACGATGGCCATCTCCGCGTGACGGCGATCGTCCGCGACATCACTGATCGCAAGAGGGCCGAACAACAGATTCGTGAGATTCACGAGAGACTCACGGCGGAGCTTACGGCCACGAACCGGGAGCTGCAACTTCGCAACCGCGAGATTGAACGAGCCAACCGCCTCAAGACCGAGTTCGTCGCCAGCATGAGCCACGAATTGCGGACGCCGCTGCACACTATTATCGGATTTGCCGAATTGCTGGCGGAAGAACTGGAAGGGCCTTTAAACGAAAAGCAGCAGCGCTTCATCGGCCATATTCATAAAGATTCTCTCCACCTTCTGGAGCTGATTAACGACGTGCTGGATTTAAGCAGAATCGAAGCCGGCCATCTGGAGCTGCGGCTGGAAGTATTCGATATGCTAGCGGCCGTCGAAGAAGTGCTGGCCACGATCCGGCCGCAGGCGGTGGCTAAGTCGCTCAGCTTGAAAGCTCTCGCCCCGCCCAGCGTTTCGCTTCAGGCCGATCGCGTGCGCTTCAAGGAGATCCTCTACAACCTGCTCAGCAATGCCGTGAAGTTCACTCCGGAGGGGGGCCTGATTCGCGTTGACGCCGTAACCCGGGACAGCCTGGTGGAAGTCTCCGTCAGCGACACCGGGCTTGGGATTCCAGCGGAGGAGCAAGCGTCGGTTTTCGATAAGTTCTACCAGGTGGGATCCACCACCAGAGGCGTGCGGGAAGGAACCGGTCTTGGCTTAGCCATCACCAAGCAACTCGTGGAGGCGCATGGCGGCAGGATCTGGCTTCAAAGCGAGCCCGGCAGAGGGAGCCGCTTGCACTTTACCATGCCGCTTGAGAAGCGGCGCGCCATTAAATGAGAGTAATCCTGGTGGTCGACGACAAGGCTTCCAGCCGGGAACTCGTGCGCACGGTGCTGGAGCATTGCGGCTACGAAGTCGTTGAGGC
>JANXQZ010000916.1 GCA_025353235.1 Bryobacterales bacterium | reverse complement strand
GCCTCGAACGGCTTTAGACCGCGATACCGCGCGAGCGGAGGCGGTTTTCACCTTGGGAGCAGGATGGCTGACAGGCTCATAGCTAAACCAACTAGCCATGTAATCGTCGTCCACGCGGCGTCGGTCCATGATCTGTTTGCGTTTGGCCAGCACGCGCTTCCAATTCCTAGCCACATACCAGAAGGCTTTAAGAGAGGATTGTTCCCGCACAAAGCAACAGGTAAGCACCACCACGTCGCGAGCCGTAATCGAGAGGAAGTTGCGGCGATACAGATCACCGGTCATGTTCTTTATTCGCATCAAGAAGCGGTTCTTGACCGAGTGCATGTTGATTACAGCCGGAAGGGCGCGGCGATTCCCCGGCAACACATTGCGGACGTGATATCCCCGGGCATGCGGCGTGTAGATGCAGCGCCAGCCCAGCAACTGAGCCCGCCAAGCCACATCCGCGTCCTCGCGGTAGACGAAAAAGTCGGGATCGAAGAACTCGTCGTCTACGGAGACATCCTCGATCATGGATCGGCGATATAGCGCAGCGGCGGCCGTCGCGCCAAACACGTATTCGTAATTTAAGTAGTGGCCGTTGTCCACCTCTTGGCTGCCACGATCCAGGTGACGCATGGTGGGCGTGAAGTAGATGCCGGTGGAATCGACGAGGGGCTTATCTGGAAGATCGAAAGTGGCCAGAATCGCTAGCAGCTTTCCGCACACCGCCCCTATTTTGGAGTCGATCTGGCCCGCGTCGTAGACGGCCTGAATAAATCCAGGCAGGAGAAGCACGTCAGGGTTTAACGTTAGCACCCAATCGCCCGAGCCGAGCCGGATCGCCTGATTTTGAGCCGCGGCGAATCCGATATTTTCGTCGTTGTAGACGATCTGGCAAGAGTCCTCGAACTGCTCGAGAATGTCCAGCGTGCCGTCGGTCGAGGCGTTATCGACGATGATGATTTCTTTGTTACCGTACTTTTGGGCAAGCACTGACTCGAGACATCTTTTGATGAACCTGCCGCTGTTGTAGGTAACGATGGTAACGCTTACGCGATCGTTGTGGGACATGTACAAGGCTATCTTCTTGTCCTGGCGCTAATTTTCCTCACGCTACTGCCTTCCGTCCGCGAACCGCGCATAAAATTGCGAGGCGAATCACTCTCGCGTACACCGAAAAGGGCTCGCTGCTCCGCCTCTTGGCCGCTCTAAAGGCTGCTCGAAAGACGGAACCCAACACGACCGCCAAGCTCACTCCCCGAAAAGCCCATGAATTGAAGTGCTTGGAAGCATACCTTAGAAGGCTAGCATACCAGTAGACTTCGCGGCATCCCCATGTCAGCTTAGAGATGCTATTTCCCCCGATGTGACTAGCCTGAACTTGGGGGATGCACCTGATCCGCAGACCCAGGTTGGCCGTCCGGCGACAAAAATCTACGTCCTCGAACCAGAGCGGGTGGAAGCGGATATCGAAGCCGCCTAGCTTTGCCCAAACCTTGCGCCGAAACATCAAGAATGCGCCGGCGGGCTGCTCGACTTCCTGGGGCTTGGTGAGGTCCAAATCCAGGCACCGATAGCGCCGGTTGACGGGGTTCGAGGGAAATAGCGCGTTGATTCCCAGAGCTTCCAGCGCGAGAGTAATTGGGCTTGGGAATCGCCGCACGGTAAATCCGCGCTGCATTTTTCCATTTGTATCGACAAGAGTGCCGGAGGCGATCGCCGTGTCGGGGTCGTTGAAAGCTTCGAGAAGACGATCGAGCGGGGTCCGTAGTTGAACGTCGGGATTTAAGAGCAGAATGAATTCGGAGTCGAGTCGGTTGACGCCTTGGTTGGCGGCAGCGGCGAATCCGAGGTTTGCGGTGTTGGCGATAATCGAAAGCTGCGGTCGCGCGTGAATTTGGGCCAGAGTGGCGTCTTGGGAGGCGTTGTCCACCACCACGGCAGGCAAGTCGCCGCAACTATCCAGGCACGCTTCGATCACATCGGCGGAATTAAAGGTAACGATCACGATGCCAATTTTCCCCGTCATGTGAGCGCGAAATACAGCTTCCAGTAGAGATCGAAGCCGGTTTCGCGCTGCAGGTCTTTGATCTGCCGTTCACTGCGGATGAAGACTTCCGATAAATCAGAGGGGGGCTGTTCGGTTGTTTGACGAATCAAACGCCGCCCATCCAGCTTTCCTTTCAACCACGGCCAAGCCGCGCCATGTCGGAGGGCTACCAATCCCCAGAGTCCCTGGGCGACAAAAACAGGCCAGCCGTAGCGCCCGATATGTTTGGACACCAGCAAGAGCTGATTGCGGGAGATACGCCGAACCGAGTCTGCATGCCAGCGACCCAAAGTAGCGCTGCCTTGGTGATACGCGATCGCGGATGGAACGTAGACTCCCGACAGTCCGAATCGCGCGCAGCGGAGCCCGAAATCGACGTCCTCCAGATAGGATTCAAAGCGTTCATCGAGGAGGCCCACTCTGCCGAAGAGCTCCTTCTTCAAGAGAACAGCGGTGAAGGGAGCGAACTGTATTTGGGTTTCGATGTTGAATGCCGGACCGTCGGGCCGTCCCGAGCCGCAACGCCAAGCAGTACCGCCGCGACAGACAGCGTCGAATGTGCCGTCGATGTGGCTTGGGCGGGCTCTGTCGAGGAGTTTCCCGGTCGCGAACCAAGCCGGGCGGGCCAGCGCAGACGAAAGGAGAGCCTTCAGCCAGCCAGGCTCCAGTTCCACGTCATTATTGATGACGGCGAGCCAGTGCCCCCTAGCGGACTTTACGCCTCGGTTGACTGCCGGGGCAAAACCCTCGTTGCGATCAACGGCGATCACCCGCGCGCCTGCTGCGCTTGCCACCGCCCGCGAGCTGTCGGTACTGCCGTTGTCGATAACAATGATTTCCTCGATTGGTTCCTGGCCTTGAAGAGACCTGAATAAGGTCTTGAGCCGACTGGCACCGTTCCAGTTAGGAATGAGCACTGAAACAGGAGGCAGCAAGCAGTATCCTTCGAACAAGGAGGGAGCAGGGACGCAAACGGGGCAAGCCTAAGGTATCATTTCCCTGCGCGAGGCGCAAATCGTTTTTACCAACATTAAAATTTATATTGCAAACCGATTATGCGAGTGATACTCTGTGGATGAAAGTGGATTGATTTAAGGCTTTCGATTGCGCGAAGTCTGCTAATTGCAACCACGATAAAAAGTGCTAAAGGCGGGTCGGTCTTCACGGAAACTCGATCCCCTGTGCTTTGCGCCCAGGGGATTTTTATTGGCCGAGTCGCTCCAGGAGCTGCGTAGCTCCAGTATGAGGAGGCTCACATCATGACTCTTGACGCACCTGTTCTCTTCGGAGTGGAAGGCGAGTTGGTTCTAGTGCGCGTGTCGGTGGATCCGCGCCATTTAGAGGACCTGCTGGAGGGTTTGGCAGGTTTGGATTTTCCGGTCAATCCGGAATTGACGCACCGAACCGGTGCCGTGATTGTCGAATTCCCCGCCTATGCAACCCACGTTGACGAAGTCAAAGCGGCGTTGGTGGCCTACGGCTTCGATCCCGAAGCGCTGGCCGTTTTTGGAATGCTGCACGCGGCGGCGGCTAGCTAGCCGGAGCTGTTGCCTTCCGCTTTGTCGTTGGGCGGATTCATCTTCTTCTGGAGAGCTTTCAGAAGGCGGTCATGGACATCGCTAGGAATTACCTGGGGCTGCATTCCCTTGTATATCTGGATTGTTTTTTTTGTGGTGTCGCACACCACCCAGCAATTAGGACACTCGTTGAGGTGAGACTCTAACGTTCGCCGAAGCTCCGCGTCAATCGTCTCCTGGGGGTCCAGGAAATCGTTCAGTTCGCTCAGGAACTGTTTACAGGTAGTCAAAAACGTCGTCCCCTTTGCGCTTGAAAAATCGGGTCAGCTTTTCCCTCAGTTGCAATCGAGCGCGAAGCAACCGGCTTTTTACCGCTGGAATCGAAATTCCTAACGAGTAGGCTGTCTCTTCCGTGCTCAATTCTTCGATGTCGCGCAGCACGAAAACGGTGCGAAAAGCTGGACGCAAACCTTCCACCGCTTCGTCCAAAATATGGCCGAGTTCCTCG
>JANXQZ010000899.1 GCA_025353235.1 Bryobacterales bacterium | reverse complement strand
CCGCTTTGGATATTGAACCCGCGGAAATCACGGTATCCGCGGGCAACGTCGAACTCGCCGCTGATCTTTCGCTCCCTAATCGTGCGACGGGCCCGGTGATCTTTGCCCATGGCAGCGGCAGCAGCCGCCAGAGTCCGAGAAACCGTCGCGTAGCGGGCGTGCTGAATCGAGGCGCCATCGCGACCATTTTGATCGACCTTCTCACGGAGGAAGAAGAGACGGTTGATCTGCGCACTGCGGAGCTGCGTTTCGACATCAACCTGCTCGTTCGGCGCCTACTCCTCATCACGGATTGGGTCGGCGGCCGGGCGGGTCTGAAGGGTCTCGGGATTGGGTATTTCGGGGCCAGCACAGGCGCGGCCGCCGCCTTGGCTGCCGCAGCTGAACGCCCCCATGCCGTGCGGGCGGCGGTGTCCCGCGGAGGCAGGCCAGATCTCGCTGGCCCTGCTCTCGGTCGGGTACTCGCGCCCTGCCTGTTCATTGTCGGAGGAGACGATTCCGTGGTGCTGGCACTGAACCGCTCCGCCATAG
The DNA here is from genome assembly GCA_025353235.1 of Bryobacterales bacterium. Classification (GTDB taxonomy): domain Bacteria; phylum Acidobacteriota; class Terriglobia; order Bryobacterales; family Bryobacteraceae; genus JANXQZ01. The sequence goes on along the minus strand of JANXQZ010000899.1, from coordinate 827 downwards.
CGGAGCTTCGGCCCGCCACCGAGCGCCGGTTGGAAATCATCCTCGGCGCAACCCACCTGTTTGAAGAGCCAGGCGCGCTGGACCGGGTGGCGGCTCGCGCGGGACTGGTTTCAGAAGCACTTGCTAGCCGGCTCGGCCGGGCTGGAGCTATATTACACTCGCACCTCGGATCACATTCGCAACATGGATACGGAGTCGGAACCGGAGGCAGCCGTCCAGATGGAAGCCAGCGGTCTCGATCGCTTCTTCGATCGAATCATGAGTTGCCGCGTCGTGATCGAAGGCCGCGGCGGCAGAGTACGGAGGTCTGTACAACATCCGCAATGACCTCGGCGTTCCGGGCGAAGAGCTGGTAGTGGAGCACAATGCCACCCTGGATACCAGTCTTCAGGAGCTTGAAGCGATGCGGAAAACGAAACAATCCTAACCGCACAGAGAGCGCCGTGACGCCCTCCGCGCTATCCACGAGGCATTTCGGGAAATGCGCTGCTGGCTGCAGGACTACGCGCGGCGGATGCGGGGACAGACGAAACAGCATGAAGGACCGTCACTGGGAAAGATGACAAAGCTGTTCCCGGAAGAAGGTTTTTGGCTTCCTTCAGGCGGAAGGCCGCTAAGTCTATTTCCACCGCAACAGTATGTTGGCTTGACATTTTGACCGTCTCCGCGTAGGAAGCGAGGTGCGATTTGCCAAGGAGATCCGCGACTTTACTGACGGCCAGCTCACCCGGATCATAATCGCGCGCCTTATCGGCGCCGCGCTTCTCGCTCCGAGCGCGATGAATCTTCAGCCATGGGTGTTTGCGGCGCTGCTCGATCATGGACGC
>JANXQZ010000898.1 GCA_025353235.1 Bryobacterales bacterium | reverse complement strand
GTTGGTGGGAAAAACCAACGAATGAAGCACACCTTTGGAATCTGCCGTGACAAGACTGGTTCCGGATCCGGTCAGATTGCGGATGCGAGCAGTGCCATTAACGTCGAAGAGCGCGAGCGCAGGAGTCAGTGTCCCGATGCCGGTGGGCCCCTCAACAGCAAGCCCATTGAGAGGACCCGCGCTCGCCGCAAAAGCAGTTCCGATCACAGCGTTGCCTTTGATGTCCAACCGGTTTGCCGGTGGGGCCAAAGTATAGAAGTCGCCAATGCCTACATTGCCGTTTGGCAGAAAGCGAGCCACCTCCGAGCCGTGCGGGCCTCCGCCTAGTGAACCAGGACTGCCTAATATGCCGCTAAAGATCACCCGCAATGCATCCGGCCCGATAGCAGGTATGTTTCCGAAGTCGTCACCCCAAGCAATGACGGCGTCCTTGCGGTTTACGCCTTCATCCTTCAGCCCGACATACATGCTGTCCGTATCGAAGCACATGAACGTCCCAATCTTCATCCAGGGTCGGCCTGCAGCGCCTCCAAATCCCGGAACGTTGGCGCACTGCTCACCGAGGTGCAATTGACTCTGCGGCAGCGTGACGGGGCCTTGAAAGCCCGAAAGCGGCGAGGGAGCGGTTCCGAAGCCCACATACCCATTTTGGTGTATGAGACCCCGGTACGCGCCGCTCGTGAAAAGCCGAAGCGGTGCGATGTTAGTGGTGCCGAGAAACTGAGTTGCAGCAGGGGTGTTGCCAGTCAGGTTCCAGGGCTGCGCGGATGCACGGGGAACCGTGACCAGCAGTGCGGATATTAACGGTAGCAACGAAAGCGAGCGCGATGTCAAACGCGTCATAGGTAGTCTCCTTGTCCGGGATTAATCGCTCCCGGCGGCGAGAGAGTGATGGAGCTTGCCGATTAGAGTCGGCCCGTCACTCCTATAAGCCCAAGAAGAGGAAATTAAGGGTCAAAGATTATTGACGATTGGGGTGAGGCGCTTCGAATGGTCTTTAGACTACGCGTTGACGATCCGCTCTTTCGCAGCATCCCACTTCAGATATTTGCGCTTGCGATAACTGATATTCCCCATCTCGCACGCCACCACTCCGTAGTAACCGAGCATCGCATCGCACTTCAACGCTTCGTTCGACCGAATAGCGTTCATCAGATTCCGATGGTGCAGATTCAGTTCTTCCGCACCGGTCTTCTCATGGGTCACTTCTTTCGCCTCATCCGCGAATAGTCTTTGCGGCTTAATCGTGAAACCGGAGCGGGTGAACTCCAGCGTTGCCTTGTGGCCTCGAATCAGATGTTCCACCTTTGTGTCGTTGGCCTGGGTGGAGATGAGCTGAACCGTCAGACCTTCGGGATAATCCAACAGAATATTGAGCGTATCCGGAATTTCAGCGATGCTGGTGGCAAACTCGAACTTGCCGCCGGTTCCAACTCCGTATGTAGGAAATGTAACTCCGGTGGCTTTGATAATGCGCGTAACCCGGTGGATGAAAAGATCCGTTGCGATCCCGCCCGAATAATCCCAATAACGTCGCCAGCGGAAGTAGCGCTCGGGATCCCAGGCCTTCTTCGGGGCGGGACCGAGCCATGCCTTCCAATCGAGATTGACCCCGGGCTTCGCATCGGCATCGATCGGGTAAAGCCAGAAATCAGATTTATGATTGCGAGAGTAATCGATTTGAGACAGCACAACTTTGCCGAGTGCGCCGTCTTTGATGTACTTGTTGGCCGTCTCGTACGAGTCGTCGGACATGCCCTGCACGCCCACCTGCATCTTCAGTTTCGGCGCGTTCTTCAGCTTGGCGATGACATGCTTGGACTGCTCAACCGTCTTCGTCATCGGCTTTTCCACGTAAATGTGTTTGCCAGCTGCAATCGCGTCGAGAGTCATCTGATGGTGCCAATGCTCGGGCGTGGCAATCAGGACGTAATCGATGTCCGGATTGTCGAGAACCCGACGGTAATCCTTCACCACTTTGCCGCCCGTCAGTTGGGCCGCCTGTGCAGCTCGCGGATCGTAAACGTCGCATACTGCGAGCACGTCGCAATTGTCCGTCTCGCGCATTTTCACCAGGGCCCGCATGTGGCTCATGGCTTGACCGCCACAGCCGATCACGCCGATGCGCAGACGCTCGTTGGCACCTTTTAGTTGGCTGAAACTGAGCGCGCTCGCGGCACTGGCCGCCACAAATTCTCTTCGGGTGAGGGGCATTTTTGGAAACAGCTAGAGTTTACCACCATGTCTTGTGCTCCATAATCGAGCAATGTAGGGCAGGTTGTTAACCTGCGGCCGATTGGCAATCGGCCTGGCGGTCAGCC
>JANXQZ010000868.1 GCA_025353235.1 Bryobacterales bacterium | reverse complement strand
GGTGATCGAGTCCGGCGGCGTCTTGGTAAAAGCGGGTAAGATTGATCGGATTTTTGAAGGGAGCACGCCCGATCCTAAAGAGCTGAACGCGGATGTCGTGGAAGGGTCGGGGAAGACTCTCATTCCGGGCCTGATCGATGTGCATGTTCACTTGTCGGGCACCGGCGGATTAGGCGAAACTCCGGGCGTGATCAACCTCGATAAGCAGATCCCGCGCGAACTGGCGGCGTATCTGTACAGCGGAATCACCGCCGTAAAGAGCGTTGGCGACCCTCTGAATCAGATGAAGAAAGACCGGCTGCTGGTAAACTCCGGCGAGAAGATGGGCACCGAACTCTTCATCTGCGGACCTATGTTCACGGCTGTCGGGGGACACGGAACGGAATACTTTAAAGCACTGCCTGACAACATTCGTAAGGCGGCCGAAGCCGAGACGGTGCGCACTCCAAACTCCCCGGCAGAGGCGCGGCGTCAGGTTGCGGAGTTGAAGCAGGAAGGTGTGGACGGGATCAAGGCCATCCTCGAAGCGGGTCAGGCAGGGATGCTATTTAATCGCTTGGATACCACGGTTCTGAAGGCCATCGCGGACGAGGCGCACGCGCGGAAGCTTCCCATCGTAGTCCATACCGGCGATGCGAAAGATGTTGCGGATGCACTGAACGCGGGTGCGGACGGATTGGAACATGGGTCGACGCGCGATGCCATTCCCGATGAGCTCTTCATCAAGATGAAGCAGCAGGGCGTCTACTACGATCCGACTTTAACGGTGTTGGACGCGTTCCAGGATTTGATAAACGGCGTGACGGATCCACTGGACCGATCGCTGGTGCAGCAGGTTGGGCCGGCGAGTCTGGTGGCGTCCACGCGGGCGTACCTGAAGTCGGCGAAGGCTGCGGAGATGCGGGATCGCATGAAGGCCATGGGCTTCAGCATGGATCGCGCCAAGCAGAATCTGCTCAAGGCGTACCAGTCGGGAGTGACCCTGGTGACTGGCAGCGACGCGGGCAATCCGATGGTCTGGCATGGGCCTACCATTCATCGCGAGCTGCAGTTGTGGGTGGAGGCGGGAATTCCTCCAGCGGTAGCCCTGCAAGCGGCAACTTACAACGCCGCCAAGCTTCTTCAGGCGGATGATCGGATTGGCCTGATCCAGAAAGGGCGCGATGCAACGATGCTGCTGATCGATGGAAATCCTCTGAAAGATATTAAACAGACGGAGAACATTCGGAGTCTGATGTTCAAGGGCGAGCGTGTGGACCGGCCCGATCTTTTCGACCAGGATTGAAACGTGCAATACGATGCGATTATTGTTGGCGGAGGCCCGGCTGGACTAAGCGCCGCGTTAGTGCTGGGGCGGTGCAGGCGGCGCGTGCTGGTGTGCGATTCGGGCGATTACCGTAACGCGGCATCGGACGCCGTTCACGGTTTCCTGACGCGCGACTGCATGAATCCCGCAGACTTGCTCCGCACTGCGCGCGAGCAACTCGTTCCGTACGGCGTGGAATACAGGTGCATCGCAGTGAAGGGCGCGTGCCAGCATGGGGGCGGCTTCAAAGTTTCCATGTCAGATGGAGTGGAGTGCCACACTCGCAAACTGCTGCTGGCAACCGGTGTGAAGGATAAGGTTCCAAAAATTGAGGGGATCGAGCCTCTGTACGGGAAGAGCGTCCATCACTGCCCGTATTGCGATGGATGGGAATGGCGAGACCAACCGCTGGCGGTCTACGGCAAGAAGCAACATGGACATGCGCTCGCGTTGTCTTTGAAGAATTGGAGCCAAGACGTCGCACTCGTGACGAACGGGCTCTCCGGCTTGGATTCGAAGCAGCACGCGGATCTCAAGCGATTCGGCATTCCGGTGTATACGGCGAAGGTCGCCCGGCTAGAAGGGGCGGATGGAAAGCTGGAGCGGATTGTATTCGCAAACGGGAAAGACGTAGAGCGAAAGGCGATGTTCTTCAGCACAGGGCAGGATCAACATTGCGATTTGGCGGAGACGTTTGGATGC
>JANXQZ010000799.1 GCA_025353235.1 Bryobacterales bacterium | reverse complement strand
ACCCGACCTTCAGCAGCACGCTTCTGGCACCAACCATAAGCTCGGTGGTACAAGGAGCGACATTCCAGCCCGGAATTGTTTCAGGATCATGGGTCACCATCGCCGGTCAAAACCTTGCGACGGCAACCAGGATCTGGATGGGGCGCGAGTTCAACGGTCTAAACCTTCCGTCCGAAGTCGACCATGTCTTGGTAACGATCAACGGAAAGCCTGCCTACGTCTACTACGCTTCGCCGACGCAGCTCAACGTGCAAGCGCCGGCCGATCTGGCTGCGGGAACTGTCGCGGTTCAGGTGGTCCGCGATGGCACCCCCAGTGCCCCGTTTCAAACCAGGGTCGCGACCTCTGCGCCTGGGTTCTTCACCTATCCTGCCAACAGCAAGCAGTATCTATCGGCCATCCACTTGAATGGAGTCGTTATCGGTGACATCCCCGGAACTTCCCCGGCCAAACCTGGAGAAGTAGTGGAACTTTACGCCACCGGATTAGGCGGCTCCATTGCCGGGACAATCCCTGCTGCGGCTATCCCTCTGAGTGAACTGCCCGTAGTAACAATTGGAGGCGTGAACGCCGCGGTGTCGTATGCGGGACTTGTTTCACCAGGTCTTTTCCAGATCAATCTGACGATCCCGCAGGTAAGTGTTGGAGCACAACCTGTTACGGTCCGCTTTGGCGGCCAAGCGTCCCCCTCCGGACCGGTTCTCGCGATCGGCAACTAAAATTTCGTGAGAATTATTCATCGCTTGCGGCACAACCTCAAGTGCGGCGGCTCATCACTATTCTTGCGATCTTCGGTAGCCTGGCTTCGGCCCAGCCACTACAAAAAGCATACGATGCTCTCAATGCCCATAGTTACGATCAGGCGGTAGCCGAATTTCAGCGGGCCATCGCGCTTGCGCCAAATCGCGCCGCCATTCGCAAGGACCTCGCTTACACCCTCCTGAAAATCGGCGAAAACGAAGCCGCCCGCGACCAGTTTGCAGAAGCCATGCGGCTTGACCCTGCGGACCTGCACGTCGCCATGGAGTACGCGTTCCTCTGTTACGAGAGCAAGCAGCAAGCCGTCGCGCGCCGGATCTTCGACCGAATCCGCAAGACAGGCGACCAAACCGCCGAACAGGCCTTTCAAAATATCGACAAGCCTCTGGCCGACGGGATCGCTCGCTGGCTGCAGGCGCTGCAAGCATCTCCCGATAATTTCAGCGCGCATCAGGAATTGGCCACCCTGGCCGAACAGCGCGATGAAATCCAACTCGCCGCCGAGCACTACGAGGCCGCGTTCCGCCTGCGTCCCCAAGAGCGCGAGTTGCTCCTCGATCTTGGACGGGTTTGGAAAACCCTTGGCCGCACTGAAAAGTCGCTTAGCGCTTGGCTGGCAGCTTCACGGGGTGCTCAGCCTCGAATCGCTGAGAAAGCCCGCGAGCTGATGCCCTCCCGCTATCCCTACGTGTACGAGTTTGAAAGCGCGCTCGCCCTCGATCCAACGAATATCGACGTCCGCCGCGAGCTGGCGTATCTGCTTCTCCAAATGGACAAGCGCGGGGAGGCGGAGGCGCAGTTTCAGAAGCTGCACGAAGTGGCCCCGGACGACCTGCTCTCCACTGCACAGCTCGGGTTCCTGCGCCTTAACCGCAAAGACGCTGCAGGTGCCCAGCCGCTGTTTGATCAGGTTTTGAAAGGCAGTGACGATGAGTTGGCTGATCGCGTCCGGGTAGCGCTTAAGATGCCGCAAACGTTGCGCAGGCCCTCAGAGACCCCGCGAAATATGGCCTCGTTCGAAGCCAAGACGCTCGCCGAAAAAAGCCTGAAAGCCGGCTATTTGAAAGATGCCTTGAAGTACCTGAAGATCGCGAATGAGTCCGACCCCGTGGACTTTTGGGTGATGCTGAAGCTCGGCTGGGCGAACAATATTCTGCACCAGGATAGCGAAGCGATCCGTTGGTTTGAGCTTGCCCGCAAGAGTCCCGACCCGGCCATCGCCGAAGAGGCCAACAAAGCCTATGAGAGTCTCCGGCCCGGCCTAGCGCGGTTCCGCACAACGGGCTGGGTGTTCCCATTCTTCTCGAGCCGGTGGAAGGACGCTTTCGGCTATGGACAGATCAAGACTGAGTTCAAGCTCGGAAGCCTCCCATTTCGGCCTTACGTCTCCGCCCGCTTTGTGGGGGATGTGAAACAAACCACCGGTTCAGCATTCGGCCCGCAGTACCTGTCCGAGACCTCGTTCATCGTCGGGGTGGGCGTGGCAACCACAAATTGG
>JANXQZ010000757.1 GCA_025353235.1 Bryobacterales bacterium | reverse complement strand
CCAAGGCGGCCTCGTTGATTACCTGCCCGCGCCCCACATTGATAATCACTGCCGACTTCTTCAGCAGCGCGATCTCCCGCTCTCCGATCATCCCCTTGGTTTCAGGCGTGTTCGGCGCGGCGATCAGCAGATAGTCGCACTGCGGCAGCATCTCGCGCAATTTTTCCTTAGCGTCGCGCCGCCCCACCGCGATCACTCTCACCCCAAACGCCCGCGCAAGTTCAGCGGCGGCGCGGCCGATTTCCCCGTAGCCGACGATCCCCAACGTGGATCCTTCCAGCATCTCGATATCGAAGGGAGCCCACTCGCCTGCCATCTGATTCTTCACCATTCTTCGCAGATCCTTGGCGAAGTAGAGCATGGCCGCGATGCTAAATTCCGCCAAGGATGCGCGAAAAACGCCGCGGCCATTCGTCAGCGGGATCGGGCTCTCGATCATGGGCGGATACAGCACGCTTTCCACCCCCGCCGAAAGCGAATGAACCCAACGAAGACGCTTCATCTTGGGGAAAATTGTTTGGAAGGGCTCGGGCCCGAAATTCGCGTTCAGGATCACTTGGGCATCGGGGATGGCGGCCTCCAGGGTGTCCACCGAATTGCCCACGACGATCTTGGCAGAAGGAGGCAACTGGTCGAGGACTCTCAAATGAGAGAGCCCCGGCTTGGAGATTACAACTACAGTGGTGGTGTCCATGAAAAGAGGAATGTAACACGATCCCGATGCTAAGATGAAGGTTCACCATGTCCTTAGAAGAATTGGAAAGGGAGTACGTTCCGCTCCGCCAGCAGGCTGACGCTGTGCGGAGCTATCTTTGACGCGCGCGGCAAGCGTGCGCAAATGGCGGAGTTGGAGAAGCAGATCTCCGATCCCGACTTCTGGAATCAACCCGAAAAAAATCAGAAAGTAATGCAGGATCGCAAGCGCCTGGAGGAGGGGCTTGCGAACGAAGCCGAGGTCGCGGGCAAGACTTCGGATCTCGATACCCTCTTCGAACTGGCACGCGAGGGCGAAGACGTTAGCGGCGAGATCCGGCGCGAGATGACCACCTTCGCAAAGCGGCTCGAGAAGCTGGAAGATTCGATGCTGCTAGCGGGCGAGAACGCCGCGCGCGATGCAATCGTTGTGATCCATCCGGGAGCGGGCGGCACCGAGAGCCAGGATTGGGCCGAGATGCTGCTGCGCATGTATCTGCGGTGGGCGGAATTGAACGGCTACGAAGCTATCGTGACTGATCGGCTGGAAGGAGAAGGCGCGGGCATAAAATCGGCCACCTTCGAGATCAATGGCGACAACGCTTACGGGATGCTGCAGTCCGAGATCGGAGTGCACAGGCTGGTGCGCATCTCGCCTTTCGATGCAAACGCGCGTCGGCATACTTCGTTCGCATCCGTGTTCGTCTATCCGCAGATTGACGACGACATTAAAATCGACATCAAGCCGGACGATATAAAAGTGGACGTGTTTCGGGCCAGCGGCGCCGGGGGCCAGCACGTAAACCGCACGGAGTCGGCAGTTCGCTTTACTCACATTCCAACGGGGCTGGTTGTTCAATGCCAGAGCGAACGTTCGCAGCACAAAAATCGCGCCACCGCCTTGAAGCAACTGAGAGCGCGGCTCTACGAGTACGAACTGGATAAGAAGAAAGCCGAAGAGCGCAAGGTAGAAGATGCGAAGCTGGGCATCAACTTTGGAAATCAAATTCGAAGTTATGTACTGGCACCCTACCGCATGATTAAGGACCATCGCACCAAGCTCGCCATCGGCGATGTGGACCGCGTGCTGGAAGGCGACCTGGAGCCGTTGCTCCACGCCTATCTCGTCTTCCGCAAGACCGGTAGGACGGCGGGCGACGATAAAGATGATCTCCCCGAATAAAGCCGGGGAGTTGCTCCGCGCGGGCAAGCTGGTTGCATTCC
>JANXQZ010000719.1 GCA_025353235.1 Bryobacterales bacterium | reverse complement strand
GGCTGCTCCGCCGTCAATTTCATGGTCTGGGGATCGCCGAAGTGCTCTTTGACGTACGCCTTGGAACCCAGCAGTCCTTCTTCCTCGCCGCCCCACAGGCCAATGCGAACAGTGCGGTCCATCTTTACATTCAACGTTTTTAGAATGCGCATGGCCTCGATCATCACCGCGCTGCCCGCCGCGTTGTCGGTTGCGCCGGTGCCGCCGTGCCACGAATCGAGATGTGCGCCAATCATGACGATCTCGTCTTTCTTCGAGCCACCGGGGATTTCGCCGGTCACGTTGAAGGAGTCCAGATTGTCGGTGTAAAACTCGTTCCTGATATTGAACTCGAGCTTCACGGGGATCTTGTGCTGGATAAGACGAACCATGCGGTTGTAATGCTCGGGAGTGAGAGCGACCGATGCCAACGCAATCGGTTTCTTGATATCGTATGCGCCGCCCGAGCCTGCGAAGACCGTTCCACCGTCGCCGGTGAAGCCGTAGCTTAAAAGGATCAGCGCGCCCTCGTCCTTATAAAACGTCGATACCTTCTCCTGAAAATTTCTGCGCTCTTCCATCATCTTGCGGCGGGCTTCCGGATCGGTCGGGATAGGACCGTTGCCGAAGGCGGGCGGACGTCCTCCGCCGAACGGCCGCGCACCCGGTTCCGGCGCTAGCGCTTCGGTGGAAAGTTCGGCGTCAGTGTACCGGCGGCCTAGCGCCGCAGTGTTGAACGCAATCTCCTTCAAAGGCTGCGAAAGGATCATTTTGCCTTTCAGCTTGCCTTTGTACTTCTCGAAATCTTTCTCGGTTTGAATGCTGACGAGGACGGGTTCGCCTGAGATGGTGCCTTCCGTTCCGGCGGTCCAGGCCAGCGGGAATCCAATCAGCGGCGAGTACTGAGGCTCCACCATGTGGCCTTCGTAGTGTTTGCACGCCCAGCCCCGTCCGAACGGTCCCCACTTTTCTTCCTTGGCATTGGCCAGCCCGTAATCCTTAAAACGGCTCACCACCCAATCGCCTGCCTCCTTATATCCGGGCGATCCGGCGAGCCTGGGGCCGTGAACGTCGGTGAGGTAAAACATGTGATCCATCACCTTGGAGTTGTCGAAAGCTTCCGCTTTGATACGGCTCACCATGGATAAATCGACTCTCTCCGCCGCAAGCAAAAGCAGAGGAATCAGCACGGCGGCGGCGCTTGCAAGGAGGGAACGGCTGGCGTGTAACATAGGCGGATTGTCCTTAACTCGAAAGGATATCACGGCATCGCATTGTACGCCGCGCGATACAATTCGATTTTGAAGATTACCATTTCCAAGGAGAACTATCTAAAGACCATCGCCGAAGCCGAAAGCGAGGGAGAGATCGTAATAGCGGCTACGCTGGCCCGATGGCTAAACGTATCGCCCCCAGCTGTTACTATGGCGATCCGACGTCTAAAGCGCGACGGTTTGATCGATGTGGCCGGCGAGGGGCAACTCTCGCTAACGGGAGGCGGTAGGGAAATCGCGAACCGCTTGCTCCATAGGCATTATCTGATTGAGCGCATGTTGACCGAGATTTTCGGCATGGAATGGTACAAGGTCCACGAAGAGGCGGAGCAGTTAGAGCACGCCGTCTCGGCGGATTTCGAGCGGCGGCTGCT
>JANXQZ010000718.1 GCA_025353235.1 Bryobacterales bacterium | reverse complement strand
CCACAAAACTGCCCGCGCCTAAGGGAACACGCAATGCCCATGACAAACCCACCCCATCCAGGCCGAAGCATAAAATCCGCTTGCCTTGAACCCCTTGGCTTGTCCGCAACAGCGGCCGCGAAAATCCTCGGCGTCACCCGTCAGGCGCTCAATAGCGTTATCAGCGGCAAATCCGGCGTCAGCCCTGAAATGGCGCTCCGCCTCACCAAGGCTTTCGGGAGTACGCCGGAGACTTGGCTGCAGATGCAGCTTGCCTTTGATCTTTCGCAAGCGCGAAAGCAGGATTAACGAAAGTAGGGGTCCGGTTCGGGGATCGCGGCGCCGTCCTTGCGCGGTGACGAAGCACCGTAATTCACCTTGGATTTTGCATCGTGCATCACAGCCTGCCCGCCGCCCATCCAGCCGGAGTAATCTCCCACTACGCTTAGCCGATGGCCCCGCTTCGTCAGTTCCTCGCGAACGCTTTCCGGCACTCGATTTTCGATTCGCAGATCGCATCCACCGAGCGCGGCCTTCGTAAATCTCGGAGCCTCTAGCGCCATCTGGATGTTCATGCCGTGGTCCGTCACGTTCGACACAAACTGGGCCTGCGCCTGCGCCTGATTCATTCCGCGCATAATTCCGAAGCCGACATGCTGGCTTCCGCGCTCCATGTAGCCGGGAATGATCGTGTGGAACGGACGTTTACGAGGAGCCAGCACATTCGCATCCTGCGGATTCAAACTGAACCCGCCCCCGCGATCGTGCAGAATGAATCCCATTCCATCCACCGCAATACCAGAGCCAAAAATATCGGAAATGCTCTGAATCCACGAAGCGATATTTCCGTCCTTATCCACGGTGCTTAAGTACGTCGTGTTGCCATGTCCTGCGGGAGGCTCGCCGGCCGTCACATCGCAATTGGCCTTCTTCGGGTCGATCAAGCTGGCTCGCTTTTTGGCGTACTCCTTAGACAGCATGCCTTCTACCGGCATTTTGGTAAACTTCGGATCACCAATGTAGCGTTTCAAGTCTTGCGTGGCGAGCTTCTGGGCCTCGATCTTCACGTGAAATGCATCTGCATCGGTTTGCGAGTATTGGGCAATCGGAAAGTTCTCCATGATGTTCAGCATTTCGAGCGTTCCAATGCCTTGCCCATTTGGCGGCAGCTGATACACCTTCCAATCACGGTACTGCGTGGAGATCGGCTCAACCCATTCTGATTTGTACTCGCGCAAGTCTTCAATCGACATCGTTCCGCCAAGCCTTTGCGAGGTCTTGAGCAGCGCCTCACCGATCGGCCCGTTGTAAAATGCTGCGGCGCCGAGTTCCGCGATCAGCCGGAAGCAGTGCGCCAACTCGGGGTTCTTGAAGATCTCCCCAACTTTGGGAGCCCCGCCATTGGGCAGCAGCGCCCGCCGCGCGTTGTCATCGCCACTGACCTTATAGCTGGCGTTGTCCCAATCCCACTGAATCAGCTCCGTTACGGGGAACCCATTCTCGGCGTAGTAAATCGCGGGCTTGAAGAGATCCTTCCAAGGCAGCTTGCCAAACCGTTTGTGAAGCCGCTCCCATCCGTCCACGCAACCGGGAACCGTGACCGTGTGGATGCCGCTCGAGGGCATGGACGAGAAACCCTCCTTATTGAGATACTCGACCGTCAGCTTTTTCGGTGCCCAGCCGCTTGCATTGATCCCGTACAGCTTACCTGTCTTCGCCTCCCAAATGAGCGCGAACAGATCGCCGCCCGGACCGTTCATCATCGGCTCCGTCAAGCTGAGAACGGCGTTGGCCGCGATGGCCGCGTCCACTGCCGAACCTCCGCGGGCCAGAATCTGCGCTCCCGCCTGCGATGCCAGTGTCTGAGCAGTGGCGACAATGCCGCGCGTAGTCATCACCATGGAGCGAGCCTGCAAGCGCTCCTGCGCGTGAATCAATGCAGGGTATGCCATAAGAAAAAGGGGAACGAAATGCCTCATGTTTCGATAGCTTTTACAGTACACTAGCAGGTTGACACCGATCGCCGAACGCACGCGGCGTAAGATCACTCGCCGCCTGATCCCGTTCTTATTCGTCCTCTACATTATTTCGTATCTCGATCGCGTCAACCTCAGCTACGCGGGCCTTGAGATGACCAGGGAGCTGCACTTTTCCAATGAGGTGTTCGGCTTCGGAGCGGGCATTTTCTTTCTGGGTTACGTGCTGCTCGAAATTCCCGGCTCGATTTTGGTGGAGCTATGGAGCGCTCGGAAATGGATCGCAAGAATTCTGCTGAGTTGGGGATTGGTGGCCGCGCTCACTGGCCTGATCCATACGAAACAAGAATTTTTCTGGGCGCGGTTCCTGCTAGGAGTGGCCGAGGCGGGGTTCTTCCCAGGGGTGATCGTATACCTAACGCACTGGTTCCGCGCAGAGGATCGAGCCAAGGCGGTCGGGATGTTCATGGCCGCAATCCCCGTCTCCCAAATTCTCGGATCACCTATCTCGGCAGGCCTGATGAAGATCCATTGGTTGGGCTACGCGGGATGGCGCTGGCTGCTGATTCTGGAAGGCGTGCCTGCCATTGTGTTCGGGATCATCACGCTTTACTATTTGACTGACCGACCGAGCGATGCCAAGTGGCTGTCCGACGAGGAGCGCAACTGGATCACGGGCGAACTTGATCGCGAGCGTTCGGTGGGTGCCAAGGGCACTTCGGGTGTTTGGCGAGCGTTTTTCCAACGCGACGTGATCTTATTAACGCTGGCGTATTTCTGCGGCAACAGCATATCGTACGGCTTCACTTTGTGGCTGCCCAAGATGATGCAAAAATTGTCGGGGTTCAGTGCGTTCGAAGTCACGCTGCTGGCCGCGATTCCGTTCGTCGCCACTTGGCCGTTCATGCTGCTGATGGGCTGGAGTTCTGACCGAACGCGGGAACGGCGCTGGCATACGGCTGGTCCATTATTTATGGCTGCGGCTGGACTGGGCGTTACGCGGATCACCGATAATGTTTGGATCGGCTTGCTGGCTTTCACTTTGGCGGGCATGGGAATTTATGGTCGGCTGCCTGCGTTCTGGGCTTTGCCGAACGCTCTACTTTCCGGGACATCGGCTGCGGCAGTGATCGGGTTCATTAACTGCTTCGGAAATATCGGAGGGTTTGTGGGTCCGTACGCGGTGGGTTTTCTGACGGACAAGACGGGGACGTATGCGGCGGGAGTACTTTACCTGATTGGATCAGCGTTGTTGGGTGGGGTTATGGTGTTGTTGGTTCGGCCTCGAAAGCAAGAAGCCTTACCTTAGGAGCGCGGCCACCACAGTCGAGGTGGGAAGCAGCAAGTGGTTCGTGACGAAAGCCGCGACGTAGGCCAGCAGCGTCATATAAGAAAACTGCAAGATAGGCCATTTCCAACCCCCCGACTCGCGCCGCACAACCGCAATGGTCGACATGCACTGCATCGCAAACGCAAAGAAGATGAGCAGCGCCACTGCCCCGCCCGGAGTCAAATCGCTTTTGAGCGCCTTCTGCAACCCCTCCGACTGAGCCGTTCCCTCCATGCCGTAAATGGTGCCGAGCGTTCCCACAATCACTTCCCGCGCCGCCAGCGACGTAATCAGGCCAATGCCGATTTTCCAATTAAAGCCGAGCGGCTTCAATACTGGCTCCACCGCATGTCCGACCATGCCTGCGAAGCTGTTGCCGATCTCGGGTGCTTTGCCGTTGTGCAGCGGGAGATGCGCGGTTACCCAGAGAATCACCGAAACCGTAAGGATCACGGTACCGGCCCGCCGCAGAAACACCTTAGACCGGTCCACTAATCGAAGCCCAAGCGACCGCAGAGTGGGCCAGCGGTAGGGCGGCATTTCGAGCATGAACGAGCTCTTCTCGCTCTTAAGTATGGACGATTTCAGCATGCGGGCAGTCGCGATGGCCGCGACAAAGCCGAGAACGTAGAGCCCCAGCAGCACGGCCCCCTGGGTCCGGAGAAACGGACCGAGCAGAGGCTTGTCCTGAATGAATGCTGCGATCAGGAGGGTATAGACAGGCAGGCGCGCGGAGCAGGTCATCAGCGGCGCGATCATCATCGTTGCTAGTCGGTCGCGCTTGTTTTCGATGGTTCTGGTGGCCATGATCGCCGGTATGGCGCATGCGTAAGCGGAGATGAGCGGAATGAAAGACTTGCCCTGCAGCCCGAACTTGGCCATGGTGCGGTCAGCGATCAGGGCGGCGCGCGCGAGGTAGCCCGAATCCTCAAGTATGCCGATGAAGAGAAACAAGATGAGAATCTGGGGTAGGAAAACGATCACCGAACCCACTCCGCTCCACACGCCCTCTATCAATAAGGATCGGAAAACCGATTCCGGCAGCATCGCGCTGAGCCAGGTTCCGGAACTCTGGACGGTGGCGGTGAGGTAGTCCATGATCGGCTTTGCGCCGGAAAAGATGGTCTGGAATACTCCAATCACAACCGCTAAGAAGATCAGCGGGCCACCCACGGGGTGGAGGAAAACAGAGTCGAGCCGACGCGTCCACAGGGGCGGCTCGGGTGCCAGGTAGCTGGAATCGGTCCCGATCTGCTGCGCCCAACTGCGGCACTTCGGGATGTCCTGCAGAATGGGGAGTTCTACTTTCGGCTTGGAGACTGGGCTCCGCCCGT
Organism: Bryobacterales bacterium; assembly: GCA_025353235.1. Lineage (GTDB taxonomy): Bacteria > Acidobacteriota > Terriglobia > Bryobacterales > Bryobacteraceae > JANXQZ01. The sequence continues at coordinate 632 of JANXQZ010000718.1, read as the reverse complement.
CGGCGGTTCCTTCTATGAATTGGAGCACCTTCTCAATTCCGGTTCCCTTCGCGGCGCTGATCAGAGCGACGGGTGCCCCTAGCTGGCACGAGAGTTCGGGGATGTCGATGCTGCCGCCGCGCGATGCAAGATCGTCGGCCATATTCAAAATAACCAGCGTCGGCAAATTCAAAGCCAAAATTGGAGCGGCTAGAAGCAGGTGTCGCCCTAGGTTCGTGCAATCCAGTATCAAAAGCACAGCATCCGGCTTCGGGACGCCTTGCATTTGCCCGTTGAGCACATCGCGCGTGACTCGTTCGTCTTCCGAACGGGCATCCAGGCTGTAAACCCCCGGCAGGTCTATCATCGTGATCTCGCGGCTGTTGCCTAGCCTGGCTCGTCCGACCCGCTGCTCCACCGTGACGCCTGGAAAGTTCGCTACTTTTTGACGAAGGCCGGTTAAACGATTGAAAAGCGTAGACTTGCCGGAGTTTGGCGGCCCTACCAGAGCGATCACGTGAGAGCTGGCGACCTGTGCCGACTTGGGCGGCAGCGCCACCGCAGCACACCCGGAACAACTGCTGCACTCACTCATGCAATTTTCTTCGTACGAAGAATTAGATGTTTGGCAGTCTCTCGCCGGATCGCGATTT
>JANXQZ010000626.1 GCA_025353235.1 Bryobacterales bacterium | reverse complement strand
GAGTGCTGGCGACCATGAGGACATCGCCGCCACGCCCTCCATCCCCGCCGCTAGGACCGCCGCGAGGGACAAACTTCTCCCGGCGGAAGGCCATGCAGCCATTTCCGCCATCGCCGGCTTTCACGTGAATTTTTACTTCGTCGATAAACATGTGTAAAACCGCTCCCTCACGGTCACGGCTCTGTAACGCGACGAATTAAGCGGGTTGCTCTTCGGTGCGAATGCTGATGAACTTTCCCATGCGGCCGCGATCGCGAAACTCCACGATGCCGGGAATCTTCGCGAAAAGGGTGTCGTCCTTGCCAACCCCCACGTTTTCGCCTGGCTTGTAACGGGTTCCCCGCTGGCGCACGATAATGGAACCGCCGGTCACCATTTCGCCGCCAAACCGTTTCACGCCAAGCCTCTGCGCGTTGGAATCGCGCCCGTTTTTGGAACTGCCTAGACCTTTTTTATGTGCCATGGAACACCTAAACTAAAATTTCGCCCACTCGCACTTGAGTGTAATTCTGCCTGTGGCCGATCGTGCGTTTGTACTGCTTCTTGCGCTTAAATTTGAAGACCAATACTTTGTCGCCTCGATCATGGGCCTGAATGGTAGCCTTCACCCGAGCCCCGCCCAAAGCGGACCCTAGAACTAATTCGTTCGAATCATGGACCACGGCGAGCACACGATCAAACTCCATCTCGGAACCGACCTCGCCCGCAAGCGTATCGACCCTGATCGTATCGCCAGGAGCCACGCGATACTGTTTACCGCCAGCTTCTATGACTGCGTACATACCTATCCTTCGTTGCGCTTCTTGTTTCGACCAGCTTGTTGATTGGGCCAACCGGGCAGACACACAAGGGGCGTACTGCGAGCTACAACCTTTTCATCATACTGCATAACGAAGCGGGTTGTAAAATTTCAGACTGCGCGCCTGCGCGGCAGCGGCATTGAGACCGTCTTCCGGCTTCGCCGCGTTTGGCACATTCGTTCATTTGCCAGGGCTACGGCATCGGCCAGGGTCTCCCGCCTCACACCGACTCCGCCAATGCTGAACAGGTTTGACGATGTGCCGAGAGACCCCAGTTGAAAGTCCCAGAGCTGTTCGGATAAAACGCTTAGATAAGCGCGGGCTTCCGTACCCGTTTCCGCGGGGCAAAGCAAAATCAATTGGTCGGCGGGGCTGCGGCAAACAAAATCGGCAGGCCGCAGAACAGTCTTGAGAAAAACCTCTAGCGAGCGCAACTGCTCGTCGCTCTGGCTGGCTCCAATCGACATGGCCAGCCCGGTAAACAAACGTCCGCTTTGGATCAAGCGCTCAAGCACCGCGGCATCATGAAATCCACCGGGGACGGACAATGCAGCGTGCGGTCCCGAGCCTTGGATCAGCCCGAAAGCTGGCTCCGGTCGGCTCTCGCGAGCAGGCGAGGTGAATAGCGAACTCCAGAGGAACTCATCAACCACAACCTGATGAGTCCGAGAAACGGGAACAACCGGCGGCGCCTGTTCAGCGGCTCGATCCGCAGCACGCTTGAGTAGCCAGCTAGAGAGGGTTTGTGTTGAACTCATGTCATCCTTATTTCGATCCGTGCGGGCCGGGGCGGGAGCTTGAGGGGGTGCCACCGTGAATGCTTGCTCGACGGCCCGTTGCGCCAGTTTTGAAGAGCTATCTTTCCCGCGCGCGGCCTGCTGCTTTTCCACCCGGCGGACTCTACTCTCCACCGCAGCTTCGCGAAACCGCAAATTCATGGTGCGCAGAAGGTCGCAGAAGAGCGCTGCCGCGGCGGCACCAAGAATAGCGACAATACTCCACACAACTGGCGTTTGCACTCTGCTGATTCCTTTGATCTGAGTTTAAGGATGGCAGACCTTGCGTGAAATAGATCGCAGGTATCAATGGAGTTAGTACCAGAGCGCGGAGGTTAGCCGATCAATCGTACTGTCAGTTTGAGCTGAGCTGAGTTATAAGAGCGCTGATTCGTGGATCATCCGACCTTCGGAAAAGCGGCGTATCCCGAGCAGTTGAGCGTCGATCAGATCGGACCGGCCCGTCAGGATAAGATCGGAGACGATGCGCCCCGTAGCAGGCGAGTGCATCACTCCGTGGCCGCTGAAGCCGTTAGCGCAGTAGAACCCTTCCAGCTCGGGTGCCGGACCAAGAATGGCGTGGTGGTCCGGAGACATGGAATAAAGACCAGCCCACCCGCGGCCTGGATTGACTTGAAGTTCGGAGAAGGCGGGAACGCGGCTCACGGCGTGGGTTAGTATTTTCTCCACGAACTCCGGGTCGAAGCCAGTATGAAATCCAGGTTGCTCTTCCCGATCGTTCCAAGCCATGAGCAGACCTCGCCCTTCGGGACGGAAGTGAAATCCGGTAGACATATCGATGACCATGGGCAAAGGATCCGGAAGGCCCGCAAAGGGTTCGGTAGGTACTAGCATGCGGCGGAGCGGGTATATGGGCAGGTCTACTCCCGCGCTCTTCGCGACCAGTCCGGCCCAAGGGCCTGCTGCGTTCACCACCACTCGACAACTGACTTCGCCCCTGCCCGTGCGCACCCCAGCGACGCGGCCGTGTTCCGAAATAACACCCGTCACCTCCACTCCCCGTTGCAGTGTGGCCCCGCGTTCCTGGGCTTTTTTTATGAAACCGGTCATCACGCTGTTGGGGTCCACAAACCCATCGGTTGAACAGAAACTGCCGCCGACGATATCGTCCGAGCGCAATTGCGGAACCATCCTCACCACATCCTCCGCGCTCAGCAGCTCTGCCGATTTCAGGCCAAGCTCGAGTTGGCGCGCGTAATTCGCTCCAAGATAAGCTTTGTGGATTTCGTTGGTTGCCACGAAGAGGTAGCCATGCGGTTTATACCCGGACGGGCTCCCGATCACCTCCTCGAATTGGGCAAAGAGCGGAATCGAGTAGAGGGACATTTGGATGTTCACGTCAGTGGCGAACTGAGCGCGGACCCCTCCCATGCTCTTGCCCGTGGACCCCAAACCGAGCCGGGTCTCCCGCTCCAGAACCAGAACATCCCGGAAGCCCGCCTGTGTGAGGTGGTAGGCGATGCTCGATCCGACAATCCCAGCCCCGATAATCACGATCTCAGATGTTTCGCTCATGAGTAACCTACGCGTTAGCAATTCAGTCTTAGTATCCAACGCTTATGACTCCTCAAGAAGCCACGCTGCGACTTGAACATGCCTTGGCAAAAGATCCTGCCGGCCGATATTCTTTTCAATGCAAGAAAGCCTTTGTGCTGGTGAAGCTATACGGCAGCGCGGATAGAATGCGGTTCACCGCGCGAGACAAGCTCGCCTTTCGCACGGATGCGAACTGCCTTACGATTGAAAAATGCGACTCGGGCGCAGTGCAAAGGCGATTTACCTGGGAAGAGATTGAGTGTCTGGCGGCAGGGGAGCCGGAGGTGGACAACGGTCCGCTATTCCAGGGCTAAGTTGGCTTTCAGCCGGGGCAGCACGGCTAGTCGGGCATCTTGAATCTGGCACACGGTACGATAATACCGCACCCGATATCGCTACAAGCCGTGCTTTCTGTAACGTAGGGACTTTCCAAAGCGTCGGGGACTTTCTTCTGTGGCAACGTGTCTATCCATGTAAGCAACGATTTCTTGCTGCATAGCTCTGTCCAGCGCTCTCTTAGTTAGGTCTTTCTCTACTCGCGGATCGTAATCAACTGTCCAGGCCAAGATTCTTCCGAAGCTGCGTGCTGCTGATAGGTGGCTGCGGATCGTCGAGCCGAGTCTCGGCGGTGTGCCGACCTTGTTCGTCCTGGTAATGGTTGATGATGAAATCCAGCACGAAATCCGACAATGGAACGCCGCAGGCCTGAGCTTCGGCGGTCAGGCGGGCATCGATCTCCTGCGGTAAGTCGAGCGTGACTGTCATCTCGTAATTCTAGAATACGCCTCCGCTCGGGTCAGGAACCCGCCCGCGGATTGGAACTCTGCAAACATTTTGCTTGCAGCCGTTTCATCGAGCGCCTTCACTGCATCTGCCACAATCTCCACCCGCCGCCCTGTCTTCAGCAGACCCATAGCCGCGAACTTGACGCAAATCTCAGTCACGACTCCGTACACGACATACCGATCCGCATTGAGCGACTGAAGCAGCGGCGCCAAGCCCGCACAAGCAAAACAATCCAGGGTTTGCTTCTCGAGTATGATCTGGCCCACCAGCGTGGCGGCCGGCTTGTGCTGCCCGAGCGTCCCTGCTACGCAATGCGGAGGATAGAGCCGAAACTCGGGATCGTCCTCCGAATGCGCGTCTACCGTGGAGATGAGCGTCTCGGCCGCACGATTCAGCCGCGCGATGACCGGGACGATGCACTCAGCCCCAGGCACATACAGCGCACCCGCGGGATACAAAAAATCAATCTGCGTATCAACATCGAAGAAGACGGTTTTCATCCTGCGCCCTCGCTAGCAACTCCTGCAGTTCGTCGCTGTACGTCACGGGATAATGCTTATCGGTCTCGAACAGACTGCGTGAAGCAGTGGGAAGGCGCTTCAGGCACTCCGCCGCGTAGGCTCTGGCTTCCGTGGCGGTTCGCATGGGACGCTCCACCAATTCCCCATTCAATATAACTGGCTGCAATAAGGCCCGCGGCGCTTCTTGTCCGTCCGGACCGCAACCAATGCACTCCCACGAACAGGCCACGATGTCGTGATCCGAAAATCGAAAGACTTGCTTCGACCCCGGCATGGTGTGCTTATCTTCGCTGAACTTCGCCGTGTAGCGCCCGTCCAATTCGACCATCTTATAAACCACTCCCAGACTCGGAGAATCGTAGGAAGTGGCGAGATCGGTACCCACGCCAAATGCATCGATGGGCGTATCCACCGCAGCAAATTCCAGAATCTTATACTCGTTTAGATCGCTGGTGGCCATGATCTTGGCATCCTGTAAACCAGCCTCGTCCAGAATCTTGCGAACCGAGCGCGCCAGTTCTACAAGATTGCCGCTATCCAGGCGGACACCCCAGAGCGGCTTGCCTAATGACGCGGCCAGCTTTGCTCCGGCGATCGTATCGTAGGTATCGATCAGGTAGACGGTCGCCGGACCCAGCATGGTCTGGAGCCGCTCAAACGCCTCGCGCTCCGTTGGGAACGATTGTATCCAGGAATGCGCTGCCGTTCCATACACAGGGATGCCGTAGCGGAACCCCGTTTCGGCATTGCTGCTTCCGATGCAGCCGCCGACATAGGCCGCCCGTCCGCCCAACACGCCAGCTTCGGGAGAATGCGCCCGCCGCGTGCCGAACTCGACCACCGAACGTTTGCCAGCCACTTCGCAAATGCGCGAAGCCTTGGTTGCGATCAGCGATTGAAAGCCGATCATGGCTAGCAAATACGTCTCTGGAATTTGCGCTTCGATCAGCGGAGCGCGCACTGTAAGGAACGGCTCGCCCGCGAACATCGGCGTACCTTCCGGCGCGGCAAATAGATCGCCCGTAAATCGAAAGCCTCGCAGATATTCGAAGAATGCGGGCGACACTCCTTGGAACTGCGGCAGTGTCTGCAAGTAAGCGATCTCCGCTTCTTCGAACCGCAAACCCAGCAAGTAATCCACTACTTGCGCGAGCCCGGCCGACAACACGTAATTGCGATACTTAGGCAGACGTCGAAAGAAAAGTTCGAACGTCGCGGACTGCTTGGCCTTGCCGGATTCAAAATATCCAGCGGCCATCGTGAGTTCGTATAGATCGGTGTTCAGCCCGATCATTTCTTGGTGGGCGGTGCCGCCGGTTTCACGTCCCCTGCGGCTTTCGACAGCTCGTCAACGGTCTTTGCCTCCAGCTCGTAGAACGACGGCTCGTTCTCGCGCTGGGCCACATACTTGTCGCCGGCCTTGGCAATCAGCACCTTTTCGGTGCGCTTGCCTCCATTAGAGGTGACAGAGAGGTCGATCGCGGGCGCAGTGAACCCAGACTCCACAAACTTCGCGGCGGCCAAATCACGCACCTTGTCTAAAAATGATTGGACGCTGGTGCTATCCATCTCCTTCCCGTTCGAAAGCCATTTCTCCCCCGCCTTCTGGAAAGAGTAAGTCTTGCCATTCGCGTGCATCTCCACTTTCGTCGGCTCGTTAAATCCGAAGTCCAGCAGTTTCTTGTTGCGGAAATCGTCCACGGATTTATCAACGGCGCTGCCTAGATCGGCGGGTAATTTGTAATACCCTTCAGCCGCACTCGACTTGCCGAAAAAGTCGTCTCCCTTCTTGTGGATTTGCAGCTCTTGAGTGCCGGACGCGTCGGTGACTTTAACTGTCCCGATCGGAGTACCCGAAGTAAACGAGGCGGCGGCCTTCTTGGCGTCCTCGTCCGAAACGGCCAAGTCCATCTTGGCGTCCTTCAGCTTGCGGACGAGTTCTTCCACCTGGAGACCGTCGGCGCGCAAGGGCTTCGGCTTCAGGATCTGCCACTCATCCTTGCTGCGTCCAAACTCGATTTCATTCTTTTTAACAGCCAGTTCCACGCGGCTCAGCTTATCCTGATCAAACGTGAGCAGTCGCTTGTCGCGCAGATCCTTGGTGGTTTTATCGAGGCCCGTCTTGGTAAAGCTTGCGACGGTGAACACGCGCGGATCGCCCTCAAGCTTTGCATAGGTGCTGCTGCCGCCAGGAGCGTCATCGCCCAACAGCAATTTCTGAGTTTTCCCGTTCTTTGCGGTGATGTCTAATTCAAGACTGGGGTTGTCCAGCCCGAACTGCTTCAGATCAGTGGGCTTATCATCCACTAAACGATCGGACGTAACGCTAGACGCCGAAGAAACCAAGCTGCCAGCCGCATCCTGATCCGCAGCGTACGGCTTAGGCGAAGCGATCTCCCATTTGCCGCTGCCGTTCTTCTGAACAACGGTATCGTCGCCGCCTCGCTTCTTCAACTCCAACTTGCGAACATCCGCGTCGGTCAAAGCCAGAATCTTGGGAGGGGCGTCCGCCGACGGCTTTGTAACTTCTTTCGCCTTGTCTTTATTCGACCACCACAGAGCGCCCGCCAGAAGCGCCAGCAGCGCCGCGGCAATCGTCAAACCTCGGCCGTTCATCCCAACTATCTCCTGCGCCACCAGACGAAGATGCCCGCGATGACGACCACTAGCGGCAACCCGAACTGGCTGACAAAACGAACCCAACTCATTTGCGAGCGCGAGAGATTGATGCGCCGATCCTCATTCTCCTTCGGACGAATCGAAATTAGATCCTCATCCGAAGAGAGCCAGTTCATCATATTCAGCGCCAAGTCGCGATTGCCGTTGAAGCCGATGAAAGAATTTGCGAGAAAGCCGGAGTTGCCCACCACAACGAAACGTCCCTGGCTGTTCTGCTTTCCGGTGTTATAGGACCCGGCAGCCGCAATGGTCAGCGGACCCTTCTTATCATTCTTCTCGTCGGGTTGAACTTCAGGCGATGACAGGTTGGTGGTTGCGAAACTGCTTTGTGAAGAGCCCAGCAGCTTGTCGAAGGTTGTTTTTTCGCCGTTCTTGAAAGTTATCGAGCGCGCCAGCGGGAAGCCTGTCGCGGTCCCTTTC
>JANXQZ010000624.1 GCA_025353235.1 Bryobacterales bacterium | reverse complement strand
GAGATTTCAATGTAGTAGCCGAATACATTATTGAACCGAACCTTCAACGATTGAATCCCCGTGCGTCCGCGCTCGCGCACTTCGATCTGCGCGATGTACTGACGGCTGTTGCGGCTGATGTCGCGCAGTTCGTCCAGTTCGGCATGATAGCCCGCCCGAATGGTTCCTCCGTCGGCAAGATGGGCGGGCGGCTCCTCCGCTATAGCCGCGAGAATGCGCTCGCGCAGTTCGGCAACTTCGTCCAACTCGCCGTGGATCTGAAGCAAGCGGGGCGATTTAAATTCCCCTGAGATCAACTTCAGCTTCGGGATGAGTGCCAGCGATCTGCCCAATGACAACAGCTCTCGTGGACCAGCGGTTCCCAAAGTTAGCTTCGCGAGCAGCCGTTCCAAGTCGAGAATTGCACCCAGCAATTTGCGGCTTTCCGCGCGCGCGATGGTCGCCTGCAGCGCTTCCTGCACCGCATCGAGCCGCGCTTCGATTTCGTCCAGCTCCAAGCACGGACGCAGCAACCGCTGGCGCAACAGCCTGCCGCCCATACCCGTGCAAGTCTGATCGAGCACGCTGACCAGCGTGGATTCCTTGCTCTCGCCCACGAACAACGGTTCCAGCAACTCTAGGTTCCGCACGGTCACCGAGTCCAGGATCATGGAGCTTCCACGGTCATAGTAGGTCGGCTGCGCAAGATGATCGAGCGCGGATTTCTGAGTGTCGCGGACGTAGTGCAAAATCGCGCCGGCGGCCGATACAGCCAGCGACTTGCCCGCCAGTCCGCACCCATCCAGCGTCAGCAGGCGGAAGTGCTCTCGCAGGTTTCGTTCGGCGTAATCGAAGCTGAACACCCAATCGTCCAGGTTGGTGCGAAAGCCTGGGAGCGACTCTGATTGCTCTGGGACCAGCACTTCGCGGGCGCTCAGGTTTTCGAGCATCGCGGGTATGTCGGAGACATCGGCTTCCGTAACCCTAAATTCTCCAGTGGTAACGTCAGCATGGGCGAGTCCCGCGCGCGGTCCGCTCCGAACCACCGCCGCCAAGTAGCTGTTCTCATGCGAGCGGAGGAGAGACGATTCGGTGGCGGTCCCGGGCGTCACCACGCGCGTAATCTCGCGGCGAACGAGCTTTTTGCCTGGCCCAGGCTCTTCCATCTGCTCGCAAATAGCCACGCGATAGCCGCGTTGGATCAGCCGGGAGATGTAGCCCTCAGCCGCGTGGTGCGGGACTCCACACATCGGGATAGTGTTGCGTGCGGTAAGAGTGATCTCAAGCTCCCGCGCAGCCGTTACAGCATCTTCATGGAACAGCTCGTAAAAATCGCCGAGCCGGAAAAGGAGAAGCGCCTGCGGAACCTGCTGCTTGATAGCTTGGTATTGCCGCATAAGCGGCGTAGAAGCTTCAGGAGAGGAACTCACAAGCCATTCTGCACTTCAAACATCCTGAATTCTTCTCCGCTTGTCAAGAGTTCCAAGGGTTGCCGCTATGCTTTGTACTACACCATCCTGAATTCTTCTCCGCTCGCGACGAATTTGGTGGGGACTATGCTGCTCTGTGCTGCAACAGCCCGCGCCGAATTTGTTTGAGGCTAGGCTGCTCTGTGGGGCAGGCAATCCTGCCTGCAGCCGGCTTTCCAGCCGGCTCTCGATCCTAAGCATAAATGCCGCGCAACTTAATCGCGAACGCCACGCGATCAATAGCCAGCATGTAAGCAGCCACCCGATTATTCACCTTGTGCTTATCCGCATAACCGACCACATCCTTAAAGCTATTCACCATAATTTCTTCGAGTCGCCCATTCACCAACTGCTCATTCCAGAAAAACCCCTGCCGATCCTGGACCCACTCAAAGTACGATACCGTCACCCCTCCCGCATTCG
>JANXQZ010000613.1 GCA_025353235.1 Bryobacterales bacterium | reverse complement strand
GGCATGCGCCAAAGCCATCGTGCCCTTGTCGAACGGGGGCGTTTCGAACACTCCCATTGGTCCGTTCCAGATGATGGTCCGGGCGCTCGCGATGAAGCCCTCGTAAAGCGCAATCGTCTTGGGGCCGATATCGAGTCCCATCATGCCGTCGGGAATCGTCTCCACGGTTTGGCTGGCCGCGCCTTCCTTCAGTTCGGCAGCGACCACGTGGTCCACGGGAAGGTGAATCTTGCCGCCTGCGCGTGCGAGCAAGTCCTTGGCCAGATCGATTTTATTAGGCTCAACCAGCGATTTGCCGGTTGGTTCGTTCTTGGCCTGCATGAACGTGTAAGCCATTGCGCCGCCGATCATGAGCTGGTCGACAAACTTCATCAGATTCTCAATCACGCCAATCTTGTCGGAGACCTTTGCCCCGCCCAGAATCGCCACGCAGGGCCGATCGGGATTCTTCGTCACTCGGTTTAGATATTCGAGTTCCTTGTCCATAAGCAGGCCGGCAGCCGCCTGCGGAACAAACTGAATCATGCCTACCGTGGACGCATGAGCGCGATGGGCGGAGCCGAATGCGTCGTTCACGTACAAATCGCAAAGCGCGGCCAGCTTTTTGGAAAATGCAGGGTCGTTCTTCTCTTCCTCGATATGGAACCGAAGGTTCTCCAGGAGCAGAACTTCGCCAGGCTTCGGACGCATCGCTTCTACTTCCGGACCCACGCAATCAGCTGCCATCCTCACCGGATGCTTCAGCAGTTCTTGCAGTCGTTTAGCCACCGGCTTGAGACTCATCTCAGGGTTCTGCTTGCCATCGGGCCGCCCGAGATGACTTGCCAAGATGAGACCCGCCCCATGGTCCAGAGCGTATTGAATGCTGGGCAGCGATGCTTTGATGCGCTTATCGCTGGTGATCTCTTGCCCGCCTTTCGCCAGCGGTACATTAAAATCCACGCGAATAAAGACAACTTTGCCCTGCAAGTCCAAATCGCGAATCGACAATTTTGACATAGAAGTTCGATGCTAGCACGGGCTTTTCAGCCCACGATGCACATGGGAAAGGGCGCTCGTTCTTACGCTAGATTCAGGACCTGCATCACGGTGCCACGCGAATTCTCGATCTTCTTTTGCAGAAGCATGATTGCGTAGATCAACTGTTCAGGCCGAGGCGGGCAGCCTGGAACGTACACGTCTACCGGGATCACTTGATTCACAGGGATGAGGGCGTAGTTGCTGAAAACGCCGGTGGAAGTGGCGCAAGCTCCCATGGAGATTACCCACTTCGGCTCGGGCATCTGCTCATAGAGGCGACGGATCACGGGTGCCATTTTGTTCGAAACCCGCCCGGCGATGATCATGAGATCCGATTGGCGTGGCGAACCGCGCATCACTTCTGCGCCGAAGCGAGAAATGTCGTAGCGCGAACCGATCATCGACATCATCTCGATCGCGCAACAAGCTAACCCGAACGACATCGGCCAGATCGAATTCTTACGGGCCCAGTTGATAGCCTTGTCGAGAGTGGTGGTTACGATGCTTTCGGACAAGTCCGCAACCTGTTCATTATCGATCCGGGCGAAGAGCTCGGAGGGAAGGCTCAGTTGAAACTTGTTCTCTGCGTCCACAATCCTATTATCACATGGACCCTATTCAGCTTGACTCGCGCGCCAGCACGGATGTGCTTAAAGAGGCTGCCAGATCTCTCGGCGTTGAGCAGGTGTTTTGGGACATTTGGGGAAAGCGGCATGAGGCGCCCGACGACGTCCTGAAATCTATTCTGGGTTCGCTTGGCGTGTATACGACCTCCGACAAGTCGTTGCAACAGGCTCTCGCATTGCGCAGCGCGGACGAGTGGACGCGCCTGCTCCCTCCAACCTTAGTGGTCCTTCAGGAGGACGCCTCGTTCTCTATATCTGTTCCGCTAGCCGTGGCTGACACGCGTCTGAAGGCCAGCATTGAGCTAGAAGATGGTTCGAAAAGGGAATCGTGGATCTCCCTGAAAGACGAGCTTACGGGAGAGCAATGCCGTGTTAAGCAGCGGGATTTTGTGAAGAAGAAAATCTCGTTGGGCGCAGGGCTGCCGCTCGGGTACCATCGGCTCACGCTGAATATCGCAGGCAGCCCCGAGTCGCAAGCGCGGCTGGTGGTCTGTCCGAGCCGGGCCTTTCAGCCCGAGTGGCTTCAGAACGGAAAGGCTGCGGGGATCGCGGTAAGCCTGTACGGCGTGCGTTCATCTAGCAACTGGGGTTGCGGCGATTGTACCGATCTCCAGCGCTTAATAGACTGGGCTGCCGACGATGTTGGCGTCAGCTTTGTGGCTCTGAACCCGCTGCATGCAATTCCCAATCGGCAGCCGTACAACACCAGTCCTTACCTTCCCAACTCGATCTTTTTTCGCAACCATATCTATCTGGATTTGGAAGCGATGGCTGATTTCAAAAATTCAGCCTGCGCGAGGCGGATGGCGGACAGCCCCAAAGTTCAGTTCGAAATAGCCGCGCTGCGCGATTCGCAATACGTCGAATATGAGCGCGTCAGCCGTCTCAAGCTGCGCTTCTTGAAGCTTCTGTTTCGAACTTTTCTCGCTGCCGAATTCCGCCAGAAAACCGATCGAGCTAAAGCGTTCCAGGCATATGTCGAGAAAGAGGGCAAGCTGCTGGACCTGTTTGCAATCCACTCGGCGCTCGACGAAGCGCTGCACAAGAGCGATCCGAATGCCTGGCACTGGCATGACTGGCCCGCCGCATACCAGGATCCGGACTCACTAGAAACGCAAGCATTCGCCAAAGAAAACTGGCGCACCGTGCTGCTGCACAAGTATATTCAATGGCAGCTAGACGTCCAGTTCGAACAAACACAGGCATACGCGCAAAAGCGGGGCTTGAGTATCGGGCTGTACCACGATCTCGCTCTTGCCACCGATAAATTCGGATCGGATTTGTGGGCGCATCGGCCCTTCTACGCCGAGGGGTGCCGAGTTGGCTCGCCCCCGGATGACTTCTCGCCCAAGGGTCAGGACTGGTCATTTCCGCCGCCAAATTCGGTTCGGCATTTCGAAGATGGGTATCGTTTGTTCGCCGAGTCCATCCGCAAGGCCAGCGCTCACGGCGGAGCGCTTCGTATTGACCACGTCATGCGCTTCTTCCGGCTTTACTGGATCCCCGATGGAAAAGACGCGACCGAAGGCACCTACGTACAGGATCGTTTCGAGGATCTCGTGCGCGTTCTGGCGTTGGAGAGTGTTCGTGGCCAGTTCGTCGTGGTGGGGGAAGATTTGGGAACCGTTCCCGATCAGACTCGCGCTACTCTGCGGCAATTCGGCATCCTGAGTTATCGTCTGTTCTATTTCGAGCGAGATCAAGATGGACGCTTCCATCATCCGCAAGAATATCCCAGACAGGCGCTGGTTTCAGCGAGCACGCACGACCTTCCAACGCTTGCGGGCTTTTGGCAGAATGCCGACATCGATGCCAGGCGCGCTGCCGGTGTGATTGGCGACGAGCACGCGTATCGCGCAGCCGTGGATGACCGGGCGGCTGAGAAACAAAAAATCTTGAACCTGCTGAAAGAGTTAAATCTGTTGCCGGAGTGGTTTCCCAGGGAAGCTCAAGAAGTGCCCGAGTTGACCGGCGATCTTCATAATGCCATCATCGGCTTCTTAGCGTCCACGCCAGCGCAGCTGCTGGTTGTGAATCAGGAGGATCTGTTCAAAGATGTGGATCAGCAGAACCTGCCTGGAACCACAGCCGAGCATCCCAACTGGCGCCATAAGATGAAGTTCACGCTAGAAGAGTTGACGGGCGAAACGGCCCAAGGGTACAGTGCCATGCTCCGGTCCTGGCTCGACAGGACCGGACGGCGCAATTACATGAAATAGTCTTTTACTTTTTCGAGAATGCTCTTATCGTGCGGTTCGTTTTCCACGGGAAGAGTGTCTTTCAGTTGCTCGAAAATCTTCTTCTGTTCGCGCGTAAGTTTGGTCGGGATCTTGACGTCTATATGCACAAAAAGATCGCCTCGGCCGCTGCCTTGCAGGTGAGGGACTCCCAGGCTGCGCAACCGCACTTTGGAGCCGCTTTGCGTTCCGTCGGACACCTTGATTTTTTGTAGCCCGTCAAACGTCAATAGGTCCACCTCGGTGCCCAGAGCCGCCTGAGCGATGTTGATGGGGACGGTGCAGTGCAGATCGTCTTCGTGACGCTCGAAAATGGCGTGGTCTTTCACCTTGATAAACACGTATAGGTCGCCCGACGGTCCGTTGCTAGGACCTGGTTGCCCCTCTCCGGCCAGGCGCAGCCTGGTGCCAGTGCTAACGCCTGCGGGGATATTCACTTTTAGCTTTCGGTCAGATCGAATATGGCCCTCGCCCTTGCATTGCAAGCACGGACGCCGAATGATTTGACCTCGACCGTTGCACTGCCCGCAAGTGCGCCGAATCTGGAGAAAACTCTGTTGATAGAGCACTTCTCCCCGCCCGTGGCACATGGGACAACTCACGAGCCCGTCGACCTTTTCCGCACCGGTTCCCGTACACCGGGTGCAGGCTTCCATGCGCGGAACCAGAATATCGGCGCTCATGCCCCGCATGACATCGTCGAATCCAATCTCCAGATCGAAACGAAGATCCTCGCCGCGCTGTGCACGGTTGCGCTTGCGACCGCCGCCCCCGCTTCCGAAAATATCTCCCCCGAAGCCGAATAAGTCGCCCAGAATATCGCCCAGATCCACCGAATTCGGATCGAATCCTGCGGACGCGCTCGCAACGCCCTGATGCCCGAACCGGTCATAGGCCGCGCGCTTCTGCGGATCGCTGAGAACGCCATACGCCTCGGCTGCTTCCTTAAACTTTTCTTCGGCATCCTGATCGTTGGGATTCCGGTCCGGATGGTGCATAAGCGCCAATTTGCGATAGGCAACCTTCAGACCTGGATCGTCGGTATCACGGCCGACCCCGAGTATTTCGTAATAGTCCCGTTTGGTCGCGTTCATTTCTTCGTTACGGCTACCTTCACCATTGCAGGCCTGAGCAAGCGGCCTTTGAAATTATACCCGCGCTGATACTCTTCGAGGATGGTGTCCGCCGCCTCGTCGGATTCGAACATCTCGACGGCATGATGCATGTGCGGATCGAACATCAGTCCCGTGGAATCAATCGGCTCCAGTCCTAATTTCTTTAGGGACTCGGCAAGCCGGGTATAAATCAGTTCCATGCCGCGGGCATATTCCTTATCTGCCACTTCGACTTTCAAGGCTCGTTCGAAATCGTCCAGAATGGGCAGCAGCGCGCGAACGGTCTCCGTGTTGGCGTACTCCACGACGTCCGCTTTTTCCCGCTCGGCCCGTCGTCGAAAATTATCGAACTCGGCTTGGCGGCGAAGAAGGCGGTCTTGGAGATCGGTCCTTTCGGCTACCAGGCGATCGCGTTCGGCGGCTATCTCCTCCGGCGAGGAGACCAGTCCATCTGCGCCTTGCGAAGGGGCCTCTTCGGCGGAATCGACAGGCGTGTTACTCATTTCCATATCTCTAGTTTAAGGGGTTGCCGCTTCGATTTGAGTAGACCTTAAGCAGGGATGCGCCGGAACGCCTGGCCCATATGCAGGACGGCGGAAATAACCTTCTCATAGTTCATGCGCATGGGGCCAATCACCGCTATTTTAGCGGACAGCCCGCCTTCCATTTCGACGCTGATCCCAATCAACGACAACCCGCTCATGCTGGGGTGCGCGTCGGCCATGCCCACTTGAACGGAAAGTTCGCCGTTGGGCAGCTCGAGAAACCGGTCCAGCAATTGCAAGATGCGTTTTTTCTCTTCGAGAGTGCGAAAAAGATCCCGCAGCTTCTCTTGAGTGAGATGCAAGTCCAAGCCGACCAGGTAGCTTGCGCCTTCCATATGCACTTCCGGCAGCAGGCCGATGTCCAGTAGCCCTTTTTCGTAAAGTTGGGTGAGCCTTTTCAGGAGAGCGTCGTAGGCGGCGCTCTCCTGCTCCAGTCTGCGCCTCAGTTCTTCGTGCACGCGGGAAAGCACCCACCCGCCGAAATTCCGGTTAATGTAGTTCCGGATCGATTGCAAATCGTCCTGCGTCACTTTTTCGTCCAGCGTAACGATGCGATTTCGGACCATCCTGTCCCGGGTAGCCACAATCATCAAGACTCGATTTTCAGCGAGGAGGATCAGTTCGATTTGGTCAAGTTCCTGACTGGATGTGGGGATAGCTGCCGCGATCCCGACACTGCGAGTCATCTCAGTCAGCAAGTGCGAGGAGTGCTCAATGCGTGCTTCCACGCTGGAAAGCGCCCCTAATTCGGTGCGGAGCCGGTGAAGCTCGGCT
This sequence comes from Bryobacterales bacterium, assembly GCA_025353235.1. Taxonomy (GTDB): domain Bacteria; phylum Acidobacteriota; class Terriglobia; order Bryobacterales; family Bryobacteraceae; genus JANXQZ01. Next base: position 655 of record JANXQZ010000613.1, on the reverse strand, counting down.
GCCAGGACCCGCGCCCGCGCCAGGGATCGCACGTAACTTTGAAAAGCTTTTTCGGTGGGAATGCGCCCAGCGGAGGTATGGGGCTGAGCCAGGAAGCCTTCATCGCACAGGTCGGCCATGACATTCCGGACGGATGCGGCGCTCAGCCCGTCCCCGCGGCGTCGAGACACAGTTCGGGAAGCTACCGGTTCTCCCGTTTCGATGTACGAATGCACAATCGAGTGCAGGATTTCGGCGTTGCGGGCTGTCATTGACGAGCGTTTAGCCATGATGACAACAGTAAAGACACTAACCCTTTTTCTTTCAATTGTAAAGGAGTTGATCGGTGCCGTCAAGCTGGGGCATGCCCGCCGATTCACAAACGGCTCTTCCAGTGGCGCCACCAGTTGATGTTGCCAAGGTCGAGAGCATCCCAGAGAGCGTCAATTGAGTTCGCGTCGCCTGCGATGACACGATCGCGCGAGACGTCAGGTGGAACTTTCATGAGTTTTGCCAAGGCGTCGTACACCTCACCGCGCCGGCCGGCTGGTACACGCCGCAACAGATGCCAGACTGTCATGGCATCGCGCGGTCGGGCCCCCGCTAGGATGCCGCTTACGTCCAATCGATCCACCGCTGTCCGCAATGCTTCGGCAGCATCCTGGTAAACCGGGAT
>JANXQZ010000593.1 GCA_025353235.1 Bryobacterales bacterium | reverse complement strand
ACCGTGAGGGAGCGGTGTCTGAACCCGCCATTCAGGGTCTTCCCCAGAAATAGTACATGGCTGTGTAGTCGACCCTCACATCACTATCCTGTTTGGCAGCGCCGCACGTCGTCTCCGGGGGAGCAATCCCGCCGGCCGTGTTCACGCGCTGCACGTAAGTGACATGGCTGAAAATCCCGGTCCCGTCGGTAGAGGACGTCTTCAGAAGCAGCCACGGCACCGATTTCGGATTTGGCGCGTCGGCGGATGCAACCTTCGCGGCCACCACCCGGCTGCCATCGCGAGCCATCCAGGTCGGACCCGCGAAGTGCTTCGCCATCAACTGAGCGTACCCGTCGAAGAGGCTCGCGTCCGGGGCTTTTAATACCCAGGCGAAGCTCTTCTTGTCCGGCCCCGCTTGGCACGTGTAGATCTGGGCGCCGATCGCTAAGCCGCGTGCGAGAACCACGTCGCCCGTTGGGGGCTTGAGCGCGGCGGGAACATCGGGCGGCTCGATGGTCTGTCCCCAGAGGGCGGCGGCAAGGAGGGTCAAGCTATAGAGTCTGAGCATGTGATAAGATTCCGCCAAATGAGACCTTGTTGCTTACTCGCCCTCTTCTCCGTTACGGCCTTCGCTCAAAATATGGTTTGGGCGCCTAAGGCGGATGTTTTACCGCAGTATACCCCGCCTCACAAGCCGCTCACCAGGCTGGCCGACGTGAAGGCCCAACATGCGGGCCAGGCTAATTGGACCGAACTGGTAGTGAACGACGATCTCTTGCGCGGCGAGTACGTCTACTCGGCGTCAGGCTCGAAGGTTTCACGCCGTTTGCATCCGGACACGCGCGAGTTCTGGATCGTCCTCGACGGGCAAATCAAGTTCGACATCGAAGGGCAGCAGCCCTTCACAGCGTCGAAGGGATGGATGGTGCAAGTGCCCATGCAGACGTTCTATGCAATGGAAACGGTGGGCGACGCGCCGTCCCTGCGCTGGCAGTTGAACGTGGTAAACGCTCACACGCTCTACGCCGAACAGGCGGACGCGCCGAAGACGCCCGGCTACCATTGGATGCAGGTGAAAGTGGCTCGCACGCCCGGAGTGTACGAGCACGGGAACAAGCCGTACGTGACATTCGAGGAACTCGCCAAAGCAAATGAGGAGAAGAAGGCCCCAACCACGCAGAGGGTGGTGCAGGACGATCGCGAGACGGGGAATTTCATCTACGGGTACGAAAAGAATCTGCCGGCTCTGAACCCGAACGAGAAGGGGCACTACCATCCCGAGAGTTCGGAATTCTGGCTGATCCTGGCGGGTCAGATCCGCTACCCGATCGAGGGCCAGGGCGTGGTGATCGCAAGCGTGGGCGATGTGGTTTACGTTCCCAGGTTTACTTTCCATGCGCCCAGATTTTATGGACCCGGGGCATCCTGCCGATTTGCAATGAATGGGTATCCAAACATCGCGCACTTGTTCGATGCGAAGCCTGCGGCCGCTCCGGCTACTGGCACCAAATGAAGGTTCGAAGATAGAAGCGTGGTGGAGTGGTAGCAGCCCATGAAACATCAAGAGATTCTTTCCTCCATCATTCAGATAGGAATGGTTCCCGTAGTTCGGACCGAGAGTGCCGAAGGGGCGGTCAAAGCCATCCAAGCAATCTACAGAGGCGGCATTCGGGCCGCCGAGATCACCATGACGGTGCCGGGCGCACTGAAGGCTCTTGAGAAAGTGGCCGATGAGTTCGGCGACAAGATGGTGCTGGGAGCGGGCACGGTACTGGATCCAGAGACCGCGCGGGCCTGCATGCTGGCCGGGGCCGAGTTCTTCGTCACGCCGAGCCTCAAACTCTCCACGATTGAGATGGTGAAGCGCTATTCGAAGGTGATCATGCCTGGCGGCCTCACTCCCACCGAGGTTCTCACGGCATGGGAGGCCGGTGCCGACGCCGTGAAAGTCTTCCCGTGCGGGGCGGTGGGCGGAGCGAAGTACATCAAGGCGCTCCGAGCACCCTTCCCGCATATCGAAATGGTGCCTACCGGCGGCGTCAATCTGGAAACTGTGCCCGATTTTTTAAAGGCTGGAGCGTGTGCGGTGGGCGTAGGAGCCGAGTTGATCGTCAGGCCGCGCAACAGGACGGCTGCGCCCCAAAGGTAGGATTCGAGGTCTTGCTG
>JANXQZ010000590.1 GCA_025353235.1 Bryobacterales bacterium | reverse complement strand
GTTGCGACCGGCTCACGCAATTTTTACTTCGGCAAGAACGCCTGGGAAGAGCACGCTCCTGGACTGAAAACCATCGAAGAGGCCACGCAGATCCGGCACAAGATTCTCTACGCATTTGAAGCGGCTGAGCGCGAAACCGATCCAGTAAAGCGCGGCCAGTGGCTTACTTTCGTGGTGGTCGGCGCAGGACCAACCGGGGTGGAACTGGCTGGAGCGCTGGGCGAGATCGCGCACGACACGCTGCGCCACGACTTCCGCTCCATTCGTCCGGAAGAGGCGCGCATCTTGCTGCTGGACGGGTCGGATCGCGTTCTGCCACCTTATCCGCCGGACTTGTCGCGCAAGGCCGAGCAATCGCTGATCCGCCTCGGAGTGCGAGCCAGGAACAACGTGCGCGTTACCGATATTGACGCCAACGGCGTGACGCTCCAATCGCAGAACGGCACGGAACGGATCGAGGCCAAGACGGTCATTTGGGCCGCCGGAGTGCGCGCTTCTCCGTTTGGAGAAGTGCTGGCCAAGAGGGCCGGTGCGACGCTCGATAAAAATGGGCATGTCTCAATTGAGCCGGATTGCTCACTGGTGGGCCATCCCGAGATTTTCATCATCGGCGACTTAGGACGCCTGGAGCAGGACGGAAAGGCGCTGCCGGGCGTGGCGCAAGTAGCCATGCAGCAGGGCGACTACGTGGCCAAGGCGATCCAGCAAAGATTGCGAGGTGAACAAACGAAGCCATTTCACTACTTCGACAAAGGCAATATGGCGGTAATCGGCCGTGCGGCGGCGGTGGCGCAGATCGGCAAGCTGCACTTCTCGGGCTTACTTGCGTGGCTGCTGTGGCTTTTTATACACCTGATGTATCTGGTGGAGTTCTCCAGCCGTGTCCTGGTTTTCGTGCATTGGGGGTTCCTCTACCTGACCTTCAACAGGGGCGCTCGCCTCATCACCGGCAGCGACAGATTGCTGCAGGAGATCAATGTGGACGATACCTCGCCCGTGTCCAAAGCGTAATCCCGACCTCGCAAGTTACAATGATGCATATGCGTTTTCTTCTCGTTGCGGTCCTGTGCCTGGGGTCCATCAGCGCTCAGGTGAAGCCAGCCTCAGCCCTTGATAAACCAACCCTCGAAGCTTATATCCGCCATCTGCTGGCCATGAGCAACGACGTCCAGGTGAAGATCGACGACCCGAAGCCATCGCCCATGCCCGACTTGAAGCAGGTGGACGTTCACCTCGCGCTAGGCGGACGCTATCAGGACGAAACCTTCTTCATTTCGAAGGACGGCAAGAAGATTATTCGCGGACTCATCTATGACGTGGCACAGAATCCTTTCCAGCCGGAGCTGGAGAAGTTGAAGACCGATCTGTCGCCCAGTTTTGGCGTGCCCGCCGCTCCTGTGGTCATGGTGATTTTCAGCGACTTCCAATGCCCGAATTGCAAAGAGGAAGCAAAACTGATCCGGGATAATATTCCTGCCAAATTTCCCAAGGACGTGCGAGTCTACTTCAAAGATTTCCCGCTGGAAGCGATTCATCCCTGGGCGAAAGCTGCTGCGATGGACGGGCGTTGCGTGTTCCGCCAGACTCCTGAGGCATTTTGGAAATATCACGACTGGATGTACGAGAATCAGGGCGAAATTACCGCCGAGAATCTGAAAGATAAAGTCTTAGGATGGGCCAAGTCGACCGATCTTGACACGCTTCAAATTGGCCGCTGCATCGATACCAAGGCAACCGAGGCCGAGGTTGACAAGGAGATCGTGGAAGGTCGAGCGCTCAAGGTGGAGGGCACGCCGACTACGTTCCTCAATGGCCGTCGGCTGTTTGGCAATTATCCGTGGCTCAATCTCGAGCAACTGATCCAAGGCGAGCTGAAGTACCAGCAGACCTCTCACGATGCAGCGGAGAAATGCTGCGAGATCACGATCGGCTCTCCCCTCAAGAAATAGATGCGCGCCTTGCTTTTGCTCACCCTGGCCTGCGGCCTTTGCGCTGCGGACCTCAGTCCTGACGAATACATTGGCTACGTTAAATTTCTTGCTTCGGAGAACATGCGCGGACGGGCCACGGGCTCGCCCGAACTGGAGAAGGCGGCCGACTACATCGCCGCGCGGTTTCGTGAACTGGGCTTAAAGCCCCTGCATGGAGAGAGCTACTTCCAAGACTTCGAGGTAACTACGTCGGCGCATCTAGGCCCTCGCAGTACGTTTGCCTATCGGACGAATGGCCATAGAAAAACTCTAAAGCTGCAGCACGAATTCATTCCCCTCAATCTTTCGAAGAAGGGCAAAGTCTCAGGGCAGGTTGTGTTCGCCGGCTACGGAATCACCGCGCCGGAATATAACTACGATGACTATTCGGGAATAGACGTGAAGGATAAGATCGTGCTGCTTCTAAGGCACGAGCCTCAGGAGTTTGACGATAAGAGCGTATTCGAAGGCAAGGTTTACACGGCCCATTCGCAGATTTTTGCGAAGGCGGTGAACGCGAAAGTCCACGGAGCGCGAGCCATTCTGATGGTGAACGATGTCGCGGCTCATCCGAACGATAGCGATCAGCTGGAGAAATTCGGATCGACGGCGGGTCCCGGGAACGCGGGAGTCGAATTCGTCCAGGTGAAGGCGGACGTGGTTTCGAAGTGGTTCAAGCTGGCGGGAAAATCGATGGAGCAAGTTGAGGCCGACATCGACAAATCGTTGAAGCCCGAGTCTTTCGCTTTTCCTGCTTCACTCGCGGTTGACCTTGACGTGGATGTAGAGCGCGAGAATAAGACCGTTCACAACGTGGGTGGCTATTACCCGGGCGAGACCGACGAATACGTGATCCTAGGGGCCCACTATGACCATCTTGGGTTGGGGGAACAATTTTCGCTCGCGCCTTCGCTGGCGGGAACCGTGCATCCCGGAGCCGATGACAACGCGTCGGGAACGGCCGGGGTTTTAGAGCTGGCGCACTGGTTTTCACAGGGTCCCAAGCACAAGCGCGGGGTCTTGTTCCTGGCTTTCGCAGGGGAAGAATTAGGGCTGCTGGGATCCAGCTACTATGCGAATCATCCCGAACTGCCGATTGACAAAGCTGTCGCGATGATCAATTTAGACATGATCGGACGCCTGCGGGACAACAAGGTCTACGTAGGCGGAGTAGGGTCCGGTACGAACTTGCAGGTCATGTTGAAGGAGATTGCCCCGAAGCACGGCTTGCAGGCCGACATCAGCGAAAAGGCGGGCTACGGCTCGAGCGATCATACATCTTTTACAGCCAAGCAGGTCCCGGTGCTGTTCTTTTTCTCGGGTCTGCATGCTGACTATCACAAGCCCAGCGACACGTGGGATAAGATCGACGCGCCTGCCGCTGTGAAGCTGCTGGACATGATCGGGGATGTGATCGTGCATCTGGACGATGGCGAAAGCCGGCCCAAGTTTGTCCGGGTAGAGGAGCCGAAGCAGCCGGGACAAGTGGCGGGAAGTTCGACGAAATCAGGCTATGGGCCGGATTTCGGAAGCATCCCGGATTTTACCGAGCTGCCCAATGGGGTGCGCTTCGCCGATGTGCGTCCCGGATCCCCGGCCTCAAAGGCTGGACTCAAGGCAGGCGACATTTTGACCGAGTTCGACGGCAAGGCTATCCAGAACTTGTACGACTTTACCTATGCCCTTAGGTCTAAAAAGCCGGGACAAGAGGTACTGGTGAAGGTGTTACGAGATAGTCAAACGATTGAAGCCAAGGTACTGCTGACGGAACGCAGGTAAAATTGCATACTAAATTTACCTATGACAGCGCAACAATCCGACCAGCTCATTGCCCTCCCCGTCCAAGGCATATCGCGTAACCTTCCTCCGCTCATTCTGCATCCTTTCGCCCAGGCCACCGGGCCCAACAAGCTGGTGGAAAGTTCGCGCGCCAGTTTAATTATTCAGGGGCTGCTGCCCGCCGGGCAAGCATCGCCAGACCAGCTGCAGAAAACTCTGCTGGAAGGTCGCTACTCGGAATTGTGCATGCTGTTTTACGTGGGCAAAGACGTCCAGCGCTGGATCGATCAATGCATGGACGCGGTTGGGCGAACGGAAGGCCGAGCGCCAGCCGGGATCACTGCGCAGAGTTTCGCGTCGCTGCTAATTCAGCATACGCCGCCAGAGGTGGTCGAAAAGCTGAAGAAATGGAGCGTTAACGACTTCAAGGCGATCTTCAGCCGCGGACTCGGCTTGAACTCGATGTTCGCCGACGTTCCGGCGCGCGCGGGACTTTCGGACGAATTTGTGCGGAGCTACTTCCGCTACGCCGATCAACTATTTTTCGCATGGCAAAGCACTGCGGTTTACACGCAGCTCAATCCAGCTCAGTACCGGTTCGATTTGTATTCGTCGGGCGAGTATTCGAAGATTCTGGAACAGCAGTGGTCGTAGGCGTCGGCTAGAGCAAGGGCACGATCCGCGCCGCTAGTAGGCGGCTTGGGCGATCCGTTGAACTGAGATATCCGGTCTATGTCGATTCAGCGGCCGCGCGAACTGTCCGCAAGTCGAGGAACATCCTCTGCGGGCCAGCGTCGGCTGCGCCAATTGAGACGAATCCATAATGGGCATACCAATCGATCCGATCCGGATACGCATCTGTGATTATGCGACGGCAGCCTATCTCGTTAGCGACCCGCAGGCTAATTCGGAATGCTTCTGAAATCAATGCGTGTCCCAGCCCCCGTCCTGCGAACCGCAAATCCACAGCGAGGCGGGCCAGCAAAATCACCGGAAGATCGTAAAGCGGTAGCCCCCGAACATTTCTTTCCGGGAATGCTTCACGTGGCGCGCTCGCCGTCGCAAGGGTAAAGTAGCCGAGCACGGTGTTCGGCGCGCCTTCGTCCACAGCCACGTAGCTGACTCCGATTGAGCTTTTCTCCTGATTGCTCCAGGCATGGCGCTTGAGATAGTTATCGAGGGCTGCATCACCGCATCCGAAGCCTTGCACCTGATCGTGTTCTTCGAGGCGTCGAATGCTAGTGGCCATTTAATCCCGCATGGCCCGAATAAGGGCTGCGGTGGGGTGGGCTGGTTCCGCCGTCGATGCGAGTTTGGCTAGGCTTTCAAGCTGGCCAGGCGTCCACTGGATCTGAATACGCGGGAGGAGAAGGTCAGGGGCCACCCTTTCCAGTCGAGGCAGGACAAGCACTCTACGTTCCCCCGTTGCGCTCTCGCTAAGAATTCGATGGCCGAGCCTACGCTCTGAAACTGCCCATTTAAATAGGGCCAGAGCGTCAGACAAAAGGTCTGTGTTGCTCATTAGTTGCAGTTCTTCTTTCAACGCCCGCATCGTCCGATCTTCGGCCGGTGCAAGGTCGGCTTGGAACTTAGCCTTTCGGATCCGGATGGTCTTCGGTGCCTCGATTCGTTTTTTGGTTTTCAACACCATTCGGATACCATTGTACTCCGCAACTGAATCAGAATGGAGTTAAATCGGATACTCGAGCCCAGGACTGAATTAACAGGGCTGAAAGTTAGACTCTGCCGTCTTCATAAGCATTTGCTCGACGACATCGAAATCAATTTTTTCAGGACGCGGGAAACGAATGCATCCCTTTCCAACATCAAGATCGGCGAGCGCCGCACGGTATTGATCCACCACATCTTTTTTCATCACATACAAAGAGATGTATTTCTTCTGACTCGCGAATGCTATCTCCGCTACTCCGTTTCGCTTGTAGACCGGCATGCCGTAGTCCATGCATTCCTCATAGCCAGGCAGCGACGTAATGCAGATCGCTCTAAGCCTCAGGAGTGCTGCGCGCCTTTCTACAGGCGCTAAGTCGATGTACGTAGGAACATCGGAAGCTTTGATCGTCATAATCCTGCCTTCTTCCACAACTGATCCACTCTCGCCCGCACATCGTCAGTCATCCGAATCACGTCTGGCCAAGGCCTGACAAAGCCCTCTTCCTTCCACTTTCTGGTTGCATCGATGCCCATCTTCGATCCAAAATTCGGCAGGCGGCTGGCATGGTCCAGCGAATCGATGGGACCCATCACAAACTGAATGTCCCGCTCGGGATCGATGTTGTTGAGGGCCTTCCAAGCTACCTCGCTTACATTTTGCACGTCCACGTCGTCATCCACGACAACGATGCACTTGCTAAACATGGCCTGTCCGAGGCCCCAGATGGCATGCATTACTTTGCGCGCATGTAGCGGATACGCCTTGCGAATTGACACCAGCATCAGGTTGTGGAAGATGCCCTCGGCCGGGAGACACATATCGCGCACCTCGGGCAACTGCAAGCGCATTAGCGGCAGAAAAATTCGCTCGACTGCCTTGCCCATATAGAAGTCTTCCATGGGAGGCGGGCCCACGATGGTGGTGGCATAGATCGGATCCTTCCGATGCGTGATGCACTCGATATGGAACACCGGATAATCGTCATCGAGCGAATAGAAGCCGGTGTGATCTCCGAACGGGCCTTCGCGCCGCTGCTCGCCCAATTCGACGTAACCTTCGAGCACGATCTCGGCGTTGGCAGGAACCTCCACGTCGTTTGTTTCGCTCTTCACCATTTCCACCGGCTTGCCGCGCAGGAAGCCCGCGATCATCATTTCATCCAGATCGGGCGGCAACGGCAGAATCGCCGAATACATCGTCGCCGGGTCCGATCCGATCGCAACGGAAACGGGCATGCGCGCCTGCTTGCCTTCCTTCAGCAATTTGCGATAGTGGTCAGCGCCTTGTTTATGGGTCTGCCAGTGCATGCCCGTGGTGCGCCCATCGTAAACTTGCATGCGGTACATGCCGCAGTTCCGCTTCCCGGTGTCGGGGTTCTTGGTAAATACCATCGGAAGGGTGATGAATCGTCCCCCATCTTGAGGCCAGCAATGCAGAATCGGAAACTCGTCTAGCGAGAAGTTATCCTTCCGGATCACGTCCTTGCAGGGACCGCCGTTCACGATCTTCGGAAAAAACGAACCCATTTCGGCCAGCTTGGGCAGCATTTTCAGTTTCCCGATCAGCCCTTGCGGCATTCGCATTTCGAGGTACTCTGCGATGCGGCCAGCTACTTCGTCCACCGAATCCACTCCCAAAGCGATCTCCATGCGGCGCATGCTGGCGAAGCCGTTGATCAGCAGCGGAACCTTGCTGCCTTTGGGGTTTTCGAAAAGCAGCGCGGGGCCGCCTGTCTTCACCGAACGATCCGCAAATTCGGTGATCTCCAAGTGCGGGTCCACCTCAAACGGAATTCGCTTCAGTTCCTTGTTCTTTTCGAGCGCGCGCACAAAATCGCGCAAGTCGTTATGAGCCATGTGATGTGAATCGCCTAGGTTTTACTATGATGGAAACGTCTACCCGATGACAAATCGAACCGCATTGATTACCGGTGCCAGCCGGGGAATTGGAAAAGCCTGCGCGCTCGCGCTCAGCGAGGCTGGAGTCCGAGTCGCGCTTGCCGCCCGCAATGTCGAACTGCTGGAAACGCTGGCCAGCGAGGTCCGTTCACGCGGCCACGAGGCGTTTGTCGTAGCGCTCGATCTTACCAGCCCTGAGTCGATCAAAGCTGCGGTTGCCAAGGTCGCAAAGGAGTTCGGCCGCATCGACATTCTGGTGAACAATGCAGGCGTGACCAAGGACGGTTTGGCGCTGAGGATGAAGAAAGACGATTGGGACGTGGTGCTCGCCACCAACCTCACCGGAGCGTTTCTCATGAGTCAGCAGGTGCTACAGGGTATGATGCGCGAGCGCTGGGGCCGCATTATTAACATTTCATCGGTAGTGGCGGAGATGGGTAATCCGGGCCAATCGAACTACGTTGCTTCGAAGGCGGGTTTGATCGGGTTTACCAAATCATTG
>JANXQZ010000588.1 GCA_025353235.1 Bryobacterales bacterium | reverse complement strand
CAAATTCCGCAGATCAGCAGTCGCTTCCAGCCGTCCAGAGACACCCGGGAAACTCCGGATCGGTTGGCGGATATGAACATTCCAGCCTACTTCGGGCGTGCCGCTTTGCGTCAGGTAAAGATGCGTAGGAACGATGGCGCTATAGTCCGTCCACTCATAGCCGGTCGAAATATGCGTGCCCCATCCAGGAACCGTGCCAGTGGCTCGGACGGCGGCCCAGTACCGCTGACTTGTGTGAATCCTGGAGCGAATCTCGTCGCCCGTGCCCCTTTCGAGCGGTTCCGGATCCCCCACCAAAACTCCGCCCCTTCCCGAGGAAGCCGCCACTTCCAGATTGTCGCTAAACGACTGAGTCACGCTCGCCGAGTAGCCGTAACGCTGGAAGCTGCCGATATCGAACGTGCCGCTGTTGTCTGAAAGGTTAGGCAGTACGTCACCGGTAGGGAACGAGTCCCCCGCCCCAGCCATGGTGAGCGTGCCATTCGAAACTAGTTCACGGTACGCCGCAAGATTGTAGGTGCGGCTCCCCGCCTTCTTCTCGAAGCCCAGTTCCATGGACTGAGTGCGCTGCACGGCGGCTCGACGGTTTTTCAAAGAGATACGAGGCATAAGCGCGAGCGCGATTAGATCCTGCCGCAGGCCCGCCTCGGTCTCGCCTGCTCGCGAAAACAGTTCGGCAGGCGGTGCGCCTGAACTGTAAGCGGCGCGCACTGTACCCCACCTGCCCATCTCGTAAGAGAGCCGCGCGAACGGACTGAGGTAGTTCAGGTGCTCCACGAAAACGACAGAATCGAGCGAGGTCCCGTATTCGAGCCGCAATTTGTCGGTGAGATCGATGCGATCGATAAACGAGAGCGACATTGTTCGCAACGCAGGCAGGCCGTCAGTCTGACTGCCCGTCACATTTGCACCGGCTCTGGCAGGAAAATACACTTGACGCATGGTGACGGCGATCTGCGGACCCGCGCCTCCATAGCTGTAGCTGGTGCGGAAACTCGCGGCAGGTATGCCCGATCCCGCCGAATGTCCCACGTTTCCACTCACCTGAAACTGGTTTCTGCCGAATAGAGAGGTAGCCAGGGCAAATGCGGTGCCCAAATCCTGCTGCGACATCAGGTCCCCGGCAGAATCTGAATCCCCGGCTGACACGCGGAGCAGTCCGCGGGTATCGGAGAAGATTGCACCAGCGACGTGCTGCGGCGCGTTGGGATCGGAGATGCTGATTTGAGGCAATATCCGCAGAACGGGACGGGTGGAAACCGATGTCTTCAGCGTCCACTTCCAGTCGTCGCTCATCAGCGCGCCTTGTCCAGGAGACGCGTACACCAATTCCATGGAGCTTAGCAACCCCGCCATGTTGATATTGAGCAGGCTCTGCATTCCAGGTTGCACTGCGATTTTTTGCTTCATGGCAGGAACGAAGCTGGCGAGGCTCACGCGCACCGAATAGGATTCCGGCGGAAGAAAATCGAATCCAAATGCACCGCGATCATTGGTGAGGGCCCGATAGATGATGCGCTCGTATTGATTGAGGAGCAGGACGGTGGCCCCCATTTGGGGAATTCCGGACCCGTCCCGTACAATTCCAGCTATGCTTCCTGTCAATTTGGTTGATCCAGCGGCCGAGACCGCAGGCGGAGACAGAATGAGAGCGGCGGCTACAACTGACAGAATCGAATTGCTAGTGCCGCTCTTCATTGCAATAGAAGGGGAACTTCCACCAAATATTACTTTACCGTAAATGCAGCCGTTGGTGTCAGAACTTGGTTTGAGGCCTTGTCCGTCACCTTCATTTTTAAAGTGTATTGTCCCGGCTCCATGCTCTGCAACGGGAGCAATTTCTCCACGGTTACCTGTTGAGCGGAGGATCCAGCAATGCTGTTCACGTCTTCGGTATAGCTGAGGACTGGCTGAGTGGCGCCATTCTTGGTGATGTCATACTCAATCGATCCATTCGGTTTTTTGGTCTTCTCGTCAGCCGTAAAATTATAAAACTGCACGTAGATGCCGAGCTTTTCACCCCGCTCGAAGGTATCGTTCAAGCGCGGCCGTACCTTTGTATCTCCAATCACAAACTGCCCGCTGCCGATGCTGCGCGTAGCAACCTTCTCAATAGTGTCGGCCAGCATTAGGCTGCTCGCGGCCAGCTTTTCCTCGGAGAAGTGCGGAACGGTGAGCGCCATCTCGTAACTGTTGGTGTTGCCCCCCACGATGTCCTTCGCAACGATATTCAGCCGATACATTCCCGGGGCGAGCGGCACGGCCTTCTGATAAATGGAAGACCCAGCCATCGCTTTGCCGAGCAGATCGGTGGGAACTTCCACCGACACCACATCCTCAAATACGTTCACCGGACGGCGGGACAGCGAAGAGATCCGCGCGTAGATGTTCACCGTAGCCCGCGACACGTTGTCCTTCTGCTGATACTGGAGATCCTTCCGCTCAAATTGAATCGTGATCGGGACGATGATGGTGGAATCCGTAACGCGGATGAAATTGGCTTGCACCTTCATCGGCAGCGTGTTAAACCGCACGGTGGATTGAACCAGGGCTTCCAAATCCTTAAACTTGATGGACGGGGGCTTCTGCAGCTTGGCAAACTGCTCAAGCCGCTCGAACTGATTCATATTGTGCGAAAGCGGCTGGTTGCCGGTACCCAGGTGGGTCCCGTCCGTGCGGTTAAATCGGTCCGTTTTCGAAGACATACCCATCTGTTCGTACATCGTGAGGCCAGCCCCAGGAACATACAGGAGCGCATCTTTTTCGGAGGGGTCCATGGTCATCCGATACTCGCCCGTCATGGTCGGATCTACGAATTCGATGTTGACGTCGTTGCCAATTCCGTCGATGTAGCGGTAGCGCCATTTCTCGAATGGGTAAGTGGAAGTGGAGCCGCCGCCTTCTTCGATGGGCCGCTCATAAGTGCCGCCGGAGGGGTGTGACTCGGTTTCATCAGGCGGGCCAAACGTAATGTAGATTCGGCCCCGATCCGTTTTCCAGCCGGGGATGCCCGAAGCATAATGCTCGTTGGCATAGGCGATGCGGCGATAGTGCTCTTCCTTGAATTCGTTCTCTTCCGTGTCGGGCGTGGGGTCGCGCCTCAGCCAGAATTGCTCGACGAACTGCTGGCGTTCTTCATCGGTCGACAGGCGCGAGAACGATTTGCGCTCCTCGTCGGTAATGATGTAGCCAACGTCTTCATTCATCCACTTGCGGTACGGACCTTCCAGTTCCTTGCGAAGCTTGGCTTCCTTGCGCTTCCGCTCCTTTTCGGTCATCGGCTTGGCGACGGTCTCGCGTTGTTCGGAGTCTGGCGTCTTGTCTTTCTTGTCGGCGGCTTGGCACAGTGTGCTGGTCAAGCACATCCCGGCCGTTGTACAAGAGATAACGAAGAGCTTAAATTTCATAGGACTTACACCACTTGGAAGCTGAGGATCTGATTCGATTTTAGGCTTATACTACCCCAGCGTCAAGCCTGACGATATTCGGGCCTAATTGGTTGCATCCGTCTGCTTCCGCTTGAAAGGTGCAATTCGATGCCCACGCCCCGTCGTTGGGAGACCCGCTCCCTCACGGTCACGGCTCGGTTGGGTGCTTGAGAACCATCCCGACGATTTTCTGAGCCGTGCGCGTTAGCAAGCGGTACTCAGTCCTTTTCAGCACCTATTAAGCCTTCTTTGCGCGGCCTCGGGGTTTCTTGGCCGGAGCCTCGGGTTCCTGGGCCTCAGGGTCCGCCTCGTCCACTACATTTGGGG
>JANXQZ010000431.1 GCA_025353235.1 Bryobacterales bacterium | reverse complement strand
CCTGGAACAAGTGGACGCGGCCAGCGGAGCGATCAACGAATGCGCCTGTGCGGTTCCCGGCTGCGACACGGCGAACGGAGGACTCCCCCCCGACTACATCGTGGTCTCGCTGCCGAACGGCTATTCCGTGACGCCGCACATCCCTCTAATTCCGACCAACCCTATCGCTCTGAGGCCCCAGGTACGGTTGCCGTATGGAGGCACATGAGTCGGCGTGCCGGACAAGCCACGGTGGAGTACGCGATGGTGACCGCTGGCATCGTGATTCCGCTCACCTTTGGCATCATCTTCCTCGCGCAGATGCTCTGGATCTGGCACAGCGTGGTGGAGCTGACGCGTGATGGCGCGCGCTACGCGGCAACTCATTGCTGGACCGCGGACGGTAACAACGTGGTGACCTACATGCGCTCTCATGTCCCTGTCATGGTGGACCAGCAGCAATTCCAGACTGGCACGGCAGAGCTCCAAGTAAACTACTTCTCGCGCGATCCTAACTCCGGCGCGCTGGTCGATTTCTCCTGCGATACTGAGTGCAGCACCGCGTGCGTGCCTGACGCAGTGACCGTTCAGGTGGCAAACTACCAGTTCACAAGCTTCGTCAGTTATCTAAAATTGCAGCCGATCACGATACCTAATTTCCAGACTTCGGTCGCCATGGAAGGGGCGGGATGCGACCCGGAACAGGGGACCTGCACACCTTAGAAATCACTATGCCCATTGCTCTACTAGTCGCATCCGCCGACGAACACTTTCGCGAAATGATGCGCGAAAATCTGCTGAACGTTCAGAACGCCAAGATCACGGCTGAGTACACGGAGGTCTCGCCTAACCTCTATATCCGCGTGCTTCAGGATCTGGAGCGCCATCCCGAAGCCGCGCTGGTTGTGGACGTCGCAGGCGATCCCGAAGGAGGGTTCAAAGCGCTCGAGAAGGTGAAGCAATCCTCGCCCGACCTCTATGTGATCGCGTCCAACTATGGGGCCGAGGGCGACGTGGTTATCAGCGCGCTTCGATCCGGCGCAAACGATTATCTCATCCAGCCGATCAAGCGATTGGAGTTTCGCGAAGTAATGGCGCGCCTGGAGCGGACGCCTCGGCGCGTGGCAAGCGGTGGCAGCAAGCTGGGCAAGATCTATACGTTTCTGGGCACGAAGGGCGGACTCGGCGTCACCACGCTGGCCGTAAACTTCGCCGGGGTGCTCGCTCAACGCAAGCAAAACACCGTGCTGCTGGATCTGGATTGGACCGGCAACGACGTAGCCATGCAGCTCGGTGCCGCTCCCCAGTACACTCTGCAAGAGGTAGGCGAGAATCTTTCCCGCATGGACCAAGCCTTGTTCGAAGGCTTCGTCACGCGCGATCCGCTGGGCTTCTTTCTGGTTGGGCCGCCCGATTCGTTCGAGAATCGGGGACAGTTTACCGAGCCGATGTTTCGCGAGTTCGCGACATTCCTGATCGAGAAATACGATTCCGTCGTAATTGACGCCGGCAAAGACTTGGGCGATCCAGTGGTGCTCGGCGCGTTGCAAAGTTCAACGGTGATTTTCCTCGTGGTGACGCAGGAATTTCCATCGATTCGAAACGCTCAGCGCTACATGGCGAGCCTAATGCACATGGGGTTCACGCAGGATCAGATCAAGGTAGTGGTCAACAACTATCAGAAGCGCAGCGATCCGAATTACGCGGCTCTCGAGCAGATCCAACAGACGCTGAACCAGCCAGTGTTTTATGGAATTGCAAGATCTCCCGCAGTTCTCGCGGCGATTAACAAGGGGCGGCCATTCGTAGCCGACAGGCAAGCGGCCGGAGATTTGGATCGGTCGTTTCGTTCCTTCGTAGATAAAGCCACAGGGCGCAAAGCCGAAGCGAAGACCGCCTAATGTCCACACGCGCAATTCCCCGCCCTGCTAGCGGCGCAGATCGATGGTTCGGCATCAAGTCCAAGATTCATGCCAAGCTGCTGAACTCGCTCTCGCCGGATCAGTTGAAGTCGCTCACGAAAGATGGTGTGCGGGAGCAGGTTGGCAATGTCGTCGAAAATCTGATTGCCGAAGACGCGATCCCGATGACGGTAACGGAGCGGGAGAAACTGATCGAGGAGGTTCTCGATGAAGTCTTCGGCTTGGGCCCGCTGGAACCACTGTTGAAAGACCCAGCAGTCAGCGACATCCTGGTAAACGGGTTCGACAACGTGTATGTGGAGCGTATGGGCCGCTTGCAGGAGACCACGGTTCGCTTCAAGGATCAAGCTCACCTGCGCATGATTATTGATCGGATCGTATCGAACATCGGCCGACGAATCGACGACTCCTCACCCATCGTTGATGCCCGCTTGGATGACGGATCGCGTGTCTGCGCGGTGATCCCTCCACTCTCGCTCATTGGGCCAGTGATGTCGATCCGCCGCTTCGGCAAGAAGCTTCTCTCCACCGAAGATCTATTGAAGAACGAGACGTTAACAACAGGCATGCTCGATTTTCTGAGTGGGTGCGTCGAGGCCCGGCTGAACATCGTAGTGTCGGGAGGTTCGGGCGCAGGCAAGACTACGATGCTGAACACCCTCTCTCGCTTCATCCCCGAAGAGGAGCGCGTAGTCACGATCGAGGATACGGCCGAGTTGACGCTGCAACAATCCCATGTGGTGCGGCTGGAAACACGCCCGATGAATATCGAAGGAGCGGGCGCTATCACTCAGCGCGATCTCGTGATCAACGCGCTCCGTATGCGTCCCGACCGCATCATCATCGGAGAGTGCCGCGGTCCGGAAGCGCTGGATATGATGCAGGCGATGAATACGGGTCACGACGGGTCCATGACTACCACGCACGCCAACTCGGCCCGCGATGCTTTTTCGCGCCTGGAGACCATGGTGATGATGGCGAGCCAGCATATTCCCGATCGGGTGATCCGGCAAATGCTGAACTCAGCCGTTCATATCGTGGTGCATACGACGCGGCTGGCGGACGGCACGCGCAAGGTCACGGGCATCGCCGAAGTGGGCGACATCGAAGACGATCGGGTGCTCTTGAATGATGTCTTCACCTTTGAGCGCACGGGTGTGAATCAGCGTGGCAAGGTGCTCGGCCGTTTTGCGGCAGCGGGGTACAAACCGAAGTGCCTGGCGCGACTGAAGGCTTACGGGATTCACTTGTCGCAATCGATCTTCAGCGAACAGTACGAGGTGAAGGATAAGTAGCGTGTTCCTCTTCATCTCGTTCCTGATATTTACGGGCGCTCTGTGCGCAGCAGGCTACTACCTGTTCACCATCCCCCGGCAGGACGCCTCGCAGGTGCTGGCGGGCAGGCTGCGCGACTTGCG
>JANXQZ010000578.1 GCA_025353235.1 Bryobacterales bacterium | reverse complement strand
CGGCCGCGCGCCCACGATTTGCACCGCGGCTAGCCGCGATTCTCGATCAACTTCCAAAACTTCGGCGATTGTTCGCGGGGTTCGCCAGGGAACTTTCGCGAGCGTCTCCTCGACCACCTCGGCGATCGCCGGGAAGGAAATGCGCTCCTTCAGGAATGCGTCGACGGCGATCTCGTCGGCTGCGTTCAACGTGCAGGTAGCGGAACCGCCCGTGCGTTGAGCCTCGTACGCCAACGCCAAAGCCCGGAACTTTCCCATGTCAGGCGGGTAGAAGTTCCAAGTACGCGCTTCCGTCCAATTCATCCTCGGCACCGCAGCGTCATCCCGATCGGGATAAGTTAACGCATACTGGATTGGCATACGCATGTCGGTAGCAGAAACCTGAGCAATCACGCTGCCGTCCGCGTACTCGACCATCGCGTGCACCGAAGACTGCGGGTGAATCACAACATCTACTTGCTCAGGAGCGAAATCGAACAGCCAGCAGGCCTCGATCACTTCGAATCCCTTGTTCATCATGGTTGCGGAGTCGATCGTGATGCGTTGCCCCATCTTCCACGTTGGATGCTTCAAGGCCTGCGTCGGCGTCACGGAAGCGAGCGCAGAGGCGGGCGTGTCTCGAAACGGTCCACCCGAAGCGGTTAGGATGAGGCGCGCCACTTCGGATCGCTTCCCAGCTCTGAGCGCCTGATGCATGCCGTTGTGTTCGCTATCCACTGGCAAGAGCTCCGTTCCCGAGTTCCTGGCAGCCTCCATCACCAATTTGCCAGCCGCTACCAGTACCTCTTTATTCGCCAAGCCGATTCTCTTCCCCAACCGGATCGCTTCGAAAGTCGCTTCCAGGCCAGCAACACCCACTATGGCGGACATCACGAAATCTACTTCGGGGGCAGTTGCCGCCGATAGTGTGGCATCGGGTCCGGCCAGCAACTCCGGCCAGTTCGATTGAGGAAAGCCGAAAGCTTTTAGCTGATCTATGAGATTCGGAAGATTATCCGCCGATGCAAGAACGGCAACCTTGGGGCGGAACTGAACGATCTGATGGGCGAGGAGGTCGATGTTTGTGCCAGCCACGAGCGCGAACACACGATAACGCTCCAAGTTGCGGCCGACCACATCCAGCGTGGAGACTCCAATGGAACCCGTTGAACCTAAAATGGTAAGATTGTGCAACCGCCTCATTATATGTTACTGAGAGGCTGGCTTTTTGAAGCTGTGCGAGTTCCCCACTTCCAAGGGAAGACCCTTGCGGGCGCCGGGGAGGTTTGCTTCAGGGGTCTTTCTTATGAGGTTAGTCTCGCTTTGGTGGGAGTTGCCTCCCCGGCTTATTCCAATACTAATATATGGAATTGCGGAATGCAAGAGTTTTCTGCACATTTTGGAATATTTCTTTGAGCCCTCAGCTGCGTGACGCAGGCGAAGGCTGTTCCAGCTCGATAGATGCTGTCCGTTTGAGCCAAATAAAATAGACGGGGATCCCGGCGGCAATCAAGCCCAGTCCAGCCAAGGCGGGTACCGGTCTGGTGACGATCGTATTCACGAGAAACCAAAGCGTGACGGCGAGAAAGAGGATGGCGGTTAACGGGTAACCCCACATGCGATAGGGCCGCACCAGTGCAGGTTGAGTACGGCGGAGCACCATGACGCCTGCCACCATGAGTCCATAGAAGAGCCAGGTGGCAAACATCGCGTAATCCACTAGCGTGTCGTAGGATCCGGTCAGAACCAGCGCGCCGGACCAAAGCGCCTGCGCGACAATCGCAAAAGCCGGGGTCTTAAACCTGGGGTGGATCTCTCCAAATTTTCGGAAGAAGAGCCCGTCGCGAGCCTGCGCGAAGTAGATGCGCGGGCTGGTGAGAAAGCATCCGTTCAGCGTCCCGACAATCGACAACATGATGATGATGGATACCAGCGTCCCTCCGACAGGACCCATGGCACGCTCCGCCGCCGTAGCCCCTACATGAGCGCTGGCGGCAATCTCCGGAATGGACAAGACCCGCAGGTAGGCAGCGTTGGCCAGCAAATAGACTCCCATCGTCACGGCCACTCCGATCGCCAGCGCAAGCAGGATATTGCGCTGCGGACGTTTGATTTCTCCCGCCACGAAGCTGACTTGAACCCATCCGTCATACCCCAGCAGACAGGCGATCATGCCGACTCCAAACAGCGAGAGCGATACAGGCGGCTGAGCGATCTCAGCTACCGGAGCATGGGGGTGCGCTAAGAAAGCGCTGCCAATAATAATGGCGAGTCCCCCCAATTTTGCGAACATGAAAATCTTCTGAGTCAGCGCGCCCGCTTCAACTCCCACATAATTGATCGTGGCGAATAACGCGATGGCTCCGAGGGCTAGCAACTTGCCTGCTCCCGGACTGATGGGCAGGAAGTAAGACACGTACAGGGCGAGCGTAACGGCCAGCCAAGCCACCTGCGCGGTCCGAGCCACCAGGAACGTGGTCCAGCCGCAGAGGAAGGCAGCGAAGCGTCCGTAGGCTTCGCGGATGAAGACGTATTGACCGCCGGTGATTGGCAGCGCCGCGCCAAGTTCCGCGCATGCCAAGGCTCCGAAGAAAGAAACGACGCCTGCGAAAGACCAGCACAGAAGAATCCACCCGCTGGAAGGAAGGCTGCGCGCCACCAGGTTGGGGACGACGAAAATACCCCCGCCGATCACGATGCCGATCACGATCGAAATAGAATCGAGAAGCCCTAACCGGCGGGGAAGTTCGGCTGACGGAGTCAAGCTCTTACTGTAACGCGGGTGCGCGTTCGGCGATCACGCGGCCAGCAGCTGTTTGACCACGTCTCCGATCTTCATAAATGCGTCATAGCCCGACGGCTTCCTAAAATACCCGTCGACGCCTAGCTTGGCAGTGTCGGCCTTGTCCTGGTCGGAGTCAGAGGAGGTGACGATGAGAACCCGGCTCTCGCGGCATTTGGGGCTCTGCTTGATGTGTTCCAAGACCTCGATTCCGGTCCTCTTGGGCAGGTTTAGATCCAGCAGCACCAAGCTTGGGGACGCCTCGTTTTCGTCGGTGTCCGTGTGATTGATAAATTCAAAGGCCTCCTCTCCGTCCCTAGCCACATGCAGATCGGCCGGGATTCCCGCAACCAGAATTGCTTCGCGAAGCAGAAACACGTCTGCCTTGTTGTCCTCCACCACCAGGATGCGATGACGCCTGCGAGGGGCGGTCCCTTTAGCCGGGGAGGGTAAAACAGAACGCCGATCCTCCTCCGGGTTCGGACTCCACCCAGATTCTTCCACCATAACGCTCGGCGATCCGCTGGCAGATGGCAAGTCCAATTCCGGTCCCAGGATATTCGTCGCCTGTATGCAGTCTTTTAAAGATTCCAAAGATTCGCTCCCTATGCTGAGGATTAATTCCGATGCCGTTGTCGCGAATCGAGAACAGCCATTGCATGTCCCGCTTTTCAGCCGCGACATGAATTAGAGGCCGCTTTACGCCTCGGTATTTTAAAGCATTTCCGATTATGTTCAGAAATAACTGCTCTAAATGAACATGATATATCTTTACTGCGGGAAGAATGCCGTGGGTTATCTTAGCGCCGCTTTCGTCGATCGAGTTGGCCAGCTTGGCCAGCGCGGCTTCCAAGATCGGGGCGGCGTCGGTTCTTTCCACCGGCTCGTCCAGCGTTTTCACCCGCGTATAGGCCAAGAGATCGTGCACCAGGATCTCCATGCGGGAAGCGCCTTTTTGCAAAAAGGTGAGAAACTCCAAAGCTTGGCCGTCGAGTTTTTCCGCATAGCGCGTGGAAAGTAGTTCGCTATAAATCATGACGCTTCGCAAGGGTTCCTGAAGATCGTGACTGGCGGAATAGGCGAACTGTTCAAGGTCGGAATTCGCCCGCGTAAGATCCCCGTTGGCTTGAGCGAGGGCGCCTTCGGCTTCTTTGCGATCGGTGATGTCGCTGATCAAGCCCAGCATGTTCGCCGGTTTCCCGCTCGCGTCGACGATCGTCTTGCCGTAGGCCCAGATCCAGCGCGTGGTCCTGTCCGACGCTCTTAGGATGCGACACTCCACGTTCCACTCCCCGCCTTCGACCAGACTGGCTTGAAATTTCGCATGGACGGCGTCCCGATCTTCAGGGAAAACGTGCTCTAGAAACTGCGCATGGGTCCAATCCGGGAGAGGGTTGTCATAGCCCAAAATCGCATCGTAGCGCGGAGAACGGTGCGCATGCAGGTTCCGCAGGTCCAAGTCCCACGAGCCGAAATTGGCCGCTTGCAGAGTAAAGCGAAGACGCCACTCGCTCAAGCGCAAGGCTTCCAGAGCTTGCTTCTGATCGTCTGTATCGGTGGAGGTGCCCAGCCACTTGGTAACTTGGCCGACTCCGTTCAGCACCGGGACTGCGCGAACCAGGTGCCAGCGCCGCGACCGATCAGCGACGCGAAAAAAGCGGCACTCGAAACTGTAAGGCTCACCCGCCGCCAGGCCCAGGCTGGTATTGCGATCCATGAGGGCCAGATCGTCAGGCAGCATGTCGACACGGAACGCGCCAGCTTGCGTGGCCGCAAGATCGCAGCCGGTCAGATCGGTCCAGCGTGCATTCACATAATCGTAAACCCCGTCGGGCGTGGCAGTCCAAACCACTTGGGGCATGCTTTCGGCCAGTTCGCGGAAGCGTTCGCCGCTTTGGCGCACCGCCTCCTCAGTCTGCCTTTGGTCGGTGATATCCGTATGCACGCCGACCCACTCGCGAACCGCGCCTTGGGAGTCGAGTACCGGGACGGCGCGGACTGAAAACAGCCTCCAGACAGCGTCGCTCCGGCGCACGCGATGCTCGAAGACGAAGTTCTTCCGTTCGGAAACGGCTCGATTCCAGGCATCCAGGGTAGGCTGCGCGTCATCGGGATGCACGGCCTTCGACCAGCCGTCACCCTGGTAGTCGGCGTAGGACTGCCCCGTGAACGCTCCCCATGCTGCCTGCTCGCCCTCCATCTGGCCGCGTGCGTTGCTGGTCCAAACAAGATCGCTGACGGCGCGCACCGCCGCCTGGAAACGCTCTTGGCTTTGCCGCACCTCCTGCTGAGCTTGCCTGCGCGCAGTGATATCCACCATGAAGCCGACCACGCGGAGCAATTGGTCGTTTGCATCGCGATGGAGTACGGCATGATCTTCAATCCAGATCCAATTTCCATTCC
>JANXQZ010000568.1 GCA_025353235.1 Bryobacterales bacterium | reverse complement strand
AACCTTTTGCGCGAAAAAGTGAGTTTTTCAGCAGCCTGCTAGAGCGCTTGCCTCCAGGAAAAAAGAGTTGCGGAGCGGGGTTTAAGTCGTGTAGAATCAGTGGTTGATGGGCAAAATATCTCGCTACCTTGACACGGTAGAGGTCACAGATTCGAGTTCTGTCAGGCCCACCACTGTTTTCATACACTTGCTCGTTAATCTTGCTGAGTTGCTTCCTGGCCGAGGTCCCTTTGCGCGGCGAACCAGATTCTTTCCCAGACTGCCCGCTTCCCGATTGGGACGGCGAACAATTCTATGAACGCCGCAGAACAGGAACCTGCATAGGCATTCGAGTCATATCTAGCGCTGGCCAGCGCCCGAGGAGCGGCCTGAGTCGAGTAGCTGACGAATCTGATTCACGGCGTAGTCGACTTTCAGGTCGAATATCCGTTTGCCAAGCTCGGCATTCGATCTCCGTCCATCGCCCGATATGCCGTTGTTGATGCGCTTTACCGATGTGTCGCGCGGCTCGCCCGGCTTGCGCATGGGATCGCCAACGGCTCCCGCAATCAGTTCCTTGCGGACCCATCCTTTATCGCCCCCCAGGTACATCATTTCCGAGGTGTCGGGTATCCCTGCATGAGAGCTGAGCGGGTAACGCTTCTCTGCAAGATACTTGTCAAAGTCTCCATTGGCTTTCGAATAGACCTGGTCGCAGTAGACAATCCGAACACCTTGCGTACTGTACTTCTCGGAGAGCTTGCGGGCCACCTCATCCAGTTCTTTTTGACCCCCGCCGTGATCGCCCATCAGCACAATATTGCGGAATCCATTTTTAATGAGCTGTTCCGCGACTTGCTCATTGACGCTCGCGAAGATGGGACCAGTGAGGCCTATGGTGCCTGGAAGTTCAGCATTCGCATTGTTGACCGAGAAGGGGAGCACGGGGGCCGCGATGGCGTTACCAAGCTTTGTGGCGATGGCGAGAACGGTGGCGTGTCCCATCAAGGTATGCCCGCCATTGACGTTCTGCGGCCCGCGCTGTTCGGTTCCACCGTTGTAGACGAGGGCCGTAGTCTTGCCATGCTGGATGGCTGCTTTGACCTCAGGCCAAGTCATCATCTCGAAATCGACCGAAGAACTCTGTGCGGACATGCTCACCGCCAGTAGCACAAGAGGTAGGCCGGACACCATTGATCGCATCTGAGTATGATATAGCAATGCGCTTAACCGTCGCTCTCCTTTCGGGGCTAGCCTGTTTGTTGGCTCAAGAGAAGGAGAAAGAACCGGCCAAGCAGCCCCCGCCAGAACCTACCAACCTGAAGATTCTGAAAGGAGCCAATGGTAAAGACGTTCGGGAAATCATGCGAACCTTCACTGCGGGGCTGGGAGTGCAGTGCGCGTACTGTCACGTGCAGGGCAACTTTGCCAGCGATGAAAATCCCAAGAAGGAAGCCACGCGGCACATGATCACGCTGACGCAAAAGGTTAACGGCGACTTCGCGGATGGGAAGATGCGCATCACTTGCTACACTTGCCATCGCGGCGAAACGGAGCCGAAAACAGCGCCGGAAGCCAAGCCTAATTCATAGCGGGTCGATACCAAAGAAGTTGACAACGGCTGCGCTTATCTGAATAATACAGGAATACTCGCGGTGGTATTTGACCCTGTCACTCGGCCTATCCGCGGTGCGAAGGGAGGCTTCGATGAAACAAAGGCTTAGCAGATTTGTGCTGATATTCTCGGCGCTAGGCGGCGCGGCGTGGGGTCAAACTTCCACAACGGGAGCGATCTCCGGGACGGTAACGGACGCATCCCGCGCGGTCATCTCCGGCGTAGTTGTGAGCGCTTCGAGCGACGCCTTAATTGGCGGGGCTACCACCACGTCGAGCGAAACAGGCGCGTACCGGTTTCCCTCCGTACCGCCAGGCGTGTATAACTTGAAGTTCGCGATGCCCGGTTTTGCGACCGTGTTGCGCGAAGGCATAACGGTGAGTGTAAGCGTAGCCGAGACCGTCAACATATCTCTTTCGCCGGCTTCGCAGCAACAAACGGTGGTGGTGACCGGCGAGGCTCCGCTGGTGGACACGCTTAACACCAACATCCAGAACACGGTCACAACGCAACAATTGAAAGACCTTCCGAACGCCCGCGATATGTGGTCTCTGATGGCGAGCCAGCCGGGGTTGGCGGTGACGCGGTTCGACGTGGGAGGCTCCACCATGGGAACGCAAACCACGTATTCATCCTACGGGCTGATCGGACAAAACCGCGTGAATATCGACGGGGTGAACACGACTGAAGGGACAGGGTCTGCGGGATTCTACTTTGACTACGGCGCATTTCAGGAGTTCCAGCTTGGGACTGGCGCAAACGACGCTTCAATGCCCACTCCAGGCGTGCAAGTGAATGCCGTGCTGAAAACCGGCGGCAACGATTTTCACGGCACGTTCTACTCAGACTACGAGAACAGCGGCTTGCAGGGGACCAACATCAACAAGAAACAGTTGAACCTCGGCGCTGGCGTCGGGACGCGCATCGATCATTACCATGACATCAATGGCGATCTGGGCGGTCGCATTAAACGCGATAAGGCGTGGTTCTATCTTTCCCTGCGAGGCCAAGACGCGGGCAATACCGTTACGGGCTTCCCGGTAAATGATCCTTCCAAGCCCATCGTGTTTCGCACTCTGCTCGAAAATATCACGTATAAGATCAACACACAGGTGAGCCCAAACCATCGCCTGTCCACTT
>JANXQZ010000430.1 GCA_025353235.1 Bryobacterales bacterium | reverse complement strand
GGCGACGTGGCCGGCAAGGGAGTGCCGGCGGCGCTGCTCATGGCGTCACTGCAGGCATCTTTGCGCGGGCTGACGCTTGCAGGAATTTCCCAGCCAGCCGATCTGATGACCACGCTGAACATGCTGATCTACGATGCAACGCCGGTCAACCGTTTTGCCACCTTCTTCTATGGGTTGTACGATCCATCCAGTCGTCTGCTGCGCTACTCATCCGCTGGTCACAACCCGGCGCTGCTGCATCGACCGTCTTCGGGTGAACCGATTTGGCTGAAGACCAGGGGAGTTGGTCTAGGGTTGAAACGCTCGTCTGTTTATGAGCAGGCCGATGTTTTTCTGCAGCCCGGAGACTGCCTGGTGTTGTACACCGATGGAGTGACCGAAGCTCGGAACAGCGTCGGCGACGAGTATGGAGAAGAGCGAATGGTGGCCGCAGTGCGTACGTATGCTTCCCGGACTGCCGCAGAAATTTTGGAAGTGCTGCTCCATGACACATCTAGTTTTGTCGGTGACGCCCCGCAGTTTGACGATCTGACGCTTATCGTTGTACGTTCGCTATGAATATCAAGCAGCTGGCTCTCGAGAGCGGCTTTCAACTGGCGGGGATAACACCGGCTGTGGCATCCCCTGATGGAGAACGGTACAGGAACTGGGTAGATTCCGGGCAAGCCGGCGAGATGAAATATTTGACGGACCGGCGCGCTGACGTGCGCATGTATCCTCGGCTGCTGCTCTCTTCGGCACGGTCTATCATCTGCGTTGGCAAGCTATACAACACTCCTCAGCCTTACTCCACCAGCTTCGACGATGCAGAACGAGGCTGGATTTCGCGCTATGCGTGGGGTGACGATTATCACGACGTGCTGCGCCGCGATCTGGGGAAGTTGGCGGCGCAACTGCCGGGCGAGCACAAGATATGTGTCGATACTGCGCCGTTGCTGGAGCGGTCCTATGCTTACCGTGCAGGGCTAGGTTGGATCGGGAAGAATACGTGCCTGATCAACGAGCCGCTGGGATCGTGGTTCTTTCTGGGCGAGATTTTGACGTCTCTGGAGTTGGAAGCCGATGCGCCGCCCCCGGATCGCTGCGGCACATGCACGCGCTGCATCGATGCCTGTCCCACTCGAGCAATCAGCGAAGCCGGGTACGCTTTGGACGCTCGGCTTTGTATTTCATATTTTACGATTGAGCTGCGCGGCGAAGTGCCGGAAGGCCTGCGCGCTGGAGCGGGGGCCAACGTGTTTGGCTGCGACATTTGCCAAGATGTCTGTCCCTGGAACCGTCGTGCGCCGACGACGGACGATCCGGCCTTTGCTCCGCGCCATTTAGCTCCTCCGCTCGACAAAATGGCCGCGTTGACACAAGAAGAATTCCGCGCGATGTTCCGAGATACTCCGGTGTGGAGAGCTAAATACAACGGCTTCCTCCGCAATGTAGCAATCGCGATGGGGAATAGCGGACGCCCGGAGTTTCGCCCCGCGCTGGAGCACCTGGCGAGTCATGCGGATGAGGTGGTAAGGGAGCACGCCTTCTGGGCTTTGTCAGGGTTGGACAGGCGTCAAACTGCAAGAACGACGGTGGGCTATTGAGCAGTCCGGTGATCAGGACCCGCAATCTGAGCGGGAATTCTATCCGCGTCCGCCGGAATTGACAGGCTTAGTCTTAGTTCTTGAGAATCCCGGTTGCGTATCGGACCCTTTCTGGAACGCGGGTCACTTGATAAGAGCGTCATAGACGTTGTGCTCGCCGATCCAAATGTTGCGGATTGTTTTTCGGCAAGAGGAACTGCCGTTCCAGAAATCCGCGTTTGCCCGGTGGATCATTAGGAGGGCCGCTCAGAGGAGTTGCGTGTTTCCGGCTCTGTGGTCGGCCAAGGCTCGATTAATGCGGTCGTCGATGCGCCCAGCGTCAAGATCGGCTTTAAGCTGCGCATCGATAGATTGCGGATGGCGCTGGTCAAGCCATACGTTTAGCTCCTCCATCTGCTGCGGCGTGAGCGCGTCTATCGCGCGTTCAATTGCCGGTACCGTGTTCATGGGCCTCTCCATCACTTCAGCAGCGAGATTAGCACGGCAGGGGCGGGGCTTCAATGGTGGCACAAAGGACCCTTCTGGAAACTGTGGGCGGGTCTGTGAAACGTGCAATGTAGGCCACGCCGTCCGCGGCCGCCGGTTCCCCTGTTCCGCTATCCGGGCTCATGTCGTTGACTGTCAACGCGGCCTGCACTCCGTAATACAGCCGATCCCGCTCAGGAAAAAGTTGCAGATCCCGCAACATTCGTTTGTTCATTGGGTTACCATTGACTAAGGGGAAATAAATGCAGGGGACGATCCGCTTCGCCACCACCTTGTTCATTTGCGGGCTTGCCGCAGCCTTCGGGCAAGATTGTACCTTTCGAGCATCACCCGACGCGTTTCTCTCCGCTCAAAGCCGCGCTCATCGCGAGGTGTTTCAACGCACAGTCAAGCTCGATAAGGCGCTAGCCGCAAACGGTGCTGCTGCTGAAGCGGCCCCCGCCCCCATCGATCATCGCAACTTCATTGATGACGAGATCTTCAACAAGCTCGACACGCAGGGAGTTGCATCGGCCCGGCTAACGACAGACGAAGAATTCTTTCGCCGCATCAACCTCGATCTGACCGGCCGCATTCCAACCGCGAGCGACGTTCGGGCTTTCGTCTCGAGCACCGATACCAGCAAGCGCGACAAGGCTATCGAAAAGCTGCTCAATTCGGACGAGTTCAATTACAAGTGGAGCTCGTGGCTTGGCGACCTCGTGCAGAACAATATCTCTCAGGTAACTGCCGCCACAAATCGGAACACGCAAGGCCGCAATGCTTTCCGAAACTATCTCTTCTGGGCAGTGGCAGGCTGGAAATCGCTCTACGATGTGGCCTATGAATCGATATCGGGGGGCGGGAATAATTACGACGACTCCACCGGTCAGGCCAACTTCATCATGGGGGGAAGCGTTACGGGCGGCCCGGCGCAGGACACCTACGACGGCATGCTCGTCAGGAGCGCCACTTCGTTTTTAGGCCAGGGCAACTACGATTGCCTCCTGTGCCATAACGGACGCGGGCACCTGGACCAGATCAATTTGTGGGGCAGCCAGACCAGCCGCCAGCAGGCTGAAAGCATGGCTGCCTTCTTCGCCCGAACTCAGCTTACCCGCTATCCCGCTCCGAATCCTCCACCCGGACAAACGTCTCCCGATCCGTACTACCAGAGCACCATGGTAGAAAATCTGGCGACCACTCAGGGATACAATCTCAACACCAACTACGGCAATCGGCCCAACCGAACTCCCTACGGGACTACCAAGACGCTGACTCCGGTGTATCAGTTCACAGGCACCACTCCCTCCGATGGCAACTGGCGCTCGGCTTTCGCCGGGATGCTGGTGGACGATCCGATGTTCACGCGGAATATGGCCAACCGCTTGTGGAAGAAGATGTTCAATATGGGGCTGGTGGAACCCGTCGATCAGATGGATCCGGCCCGGTTGGATCCGAGTAACCCGCCTCCCGCGCCGTGGGATTTCCAGGCGACGCACCCGGTGTTGCTGGAGAAGCTGGCGCGCTACATGGTTACGTCGAACTTCGACCTGCGGGGCTTCTTGCGGCTGCTGACCCAATCGTCGGCTTATCAGTTAAGCTCGCGCTACGACGGCGACTGGAACCTCCAATATGTCCCGCTCTTCGCGCGGCACTATCCGAGGCGCCTCGAAGGCGAAGAGATTCACGACATTATTAGCGCGTCCACCGGCATTTATAACAAGTACACGGTTGCAGGTTACGCCGACCCCTTTATCTGGGCGATGCAGTTGCCCGACCCCGTCGAGCCAAGAAGCAATGGGTCCGTGGCGAATTTCATGAACGCCTTCCTGCGAGGCAATCGCGACACGACGCAACGCAATCAGGCCAGCTCGATCCTTCAGCAGCTTAACCTAATGAACGATAATTTCGTGGTCAGCCGGACTCGCGTGGCCGCGTCGCCTACGCTGCTTGCAGTTTCGAAGATGACCGATAACAATGCGGTGGTGGATGAGCTGTTCCTCACGTTCCTCGCACGCAAGCCGACGGACTTCGAACGCAGTCACGCTCTGGCTTACTTTACCCAGGCTGGCTCCAACGCAAACCTGCGCAACACCGCTATCGAAGACCTCTCTTGGGCTTGCATCAACAAGCTCGATTTTCTGTTCAGCTACTAGGGAAGATCATGAAAGATCAATTCGGAAACGACTGGTCCAAAACCCGCGGCACCCAATTCTGGAAGCTGCCGCACGTGAGTCGGCGCATGTTTTTTCAGCATGCTGGCGCAGCCCTGGGAGGATACTTCCTGCTTCCCACGCGGCCCATGGAGACCATCGCGAAAGCGTCCGCTTCCCCGATTGGAACCGCCAAGAACTGCATCTTTATCTTGCTCACGGGTGCACCGAGCCATACCGACACCTTTGATCTCAAGGAAGGCTCCTGGACACCGTCCTACTTCAACCCCACCAGCTACGGCGACATCCGCTTTCCGCAGGGCCTCATGCCCAAGATCGCCAGCCAGATGGACTCGATCGCCTTGGCCCGCTCGGTGCGCGCTTGGGCGACGGCCCACGGTTTGGCCCAGACTTGGGTGCAGATTGGCCGCAATCCGGTCTCGGGACTGTCAAAAATCGCACCACATATTGGCTCGGTGGTTTCGATGGAGCTGGGGCCGACCTCGGCTGATCACACTCTGCCTGCGTTCGTTTCGCTCAACACCGGCAGCGGTCCCGGGGAAGGTTATTTCCCGCCAGCCAACGCTCCGTTCTACGTGAGTCCTGGCGGCGCGGGACTCGGCAACACTGCGCATCCGGGTGGACAGGCCGTGTTCGATCGCCGCTTCCAGATGAAGCTGGACATCGATCACGAGCTTGAGTCGAGTCCGTTGCTGGGCACTGCCGTCGATCAAGCTACCCAGGACAACACTTCCGCTCGGAAGCTGATGTACAACCCTGCGGTGGACGCCATCTTTAATTTCGACGCAACCACTCGCGCCAACTACGGCAACTCCGGCTTTGGCAACGCCTGCATCGCCGCGCGCAATATGCTGCGTGCGAACCTGGGCACGCGCTTCGTGCAGATCTCGTTCGGCAGTTGGGACCACCACGTCAACATTTACGCGCCGAATGCCAACCTGCAGTCCATGACCAAGCAGTTCGATAACGGACTGGGGCAGCTCATCGCCGATCTGAAGGCGGATGGCACGCTGGATCAGACGCTGATTGTGGCGCTGGGTGAATTCGGGCGCACCGTCGGCAACTTGAATACTACGAACGGCCGCGATCATCACCCGCAGCAGACGGCGCTGTTTGCCGGTGCCAAGGTCAGCGGCAAGAAGGTGATCGGACAGACGGATGCGACGGGCTCCACTATTCTCGACCCGGGCTGGTCGCGCGGGCGTGAGATTCGCCCTGAGGATATTGAGGCGACTATTTATTCCGCGCTGGGAATCGATTGGACTACGGTGCGGCATGACGATCCGTTCAATCGCGGGTTTGAGTATGTGCCGTTTTCGGAGCAGGATCTCTACGGACCTTTGAACGAGTTATGGAGCTAGGGCTTTAGCGAGCGAGCGAACGTCTCGATATCTTCCTCGTTGTTATAGAAATGCGGTGAGACGCGGAGCTGGCCTTTACGGGCCGCGACCAACACGCGTTTTTCTTTTAGCGCGCTCGCGATTTGGGAAGGGTCGGCGTTTGGGAAGCGCCCCGTGACAATGGGTGAACGATGGTCCGATACTGTCGCTCCCGCATTGCGCAACACCTTGCGTACTAACCCAGCCAATTCAAGAACGCGATCTTCGACCGTTTGCGGCCCTATTTGCAGAATGAGATCGATTGATTCCTTCATGGCGTAAAGCAGGGCGAACGGGAGCATGCCTCCTTCGTACTTCTCGGCCTTCGGACTGAAGACAGGTGCGCCGTGGTGCAGGTTGTCCACCGACCTCCAGTTGATGTGACTGCGCCAACCGATCAAGTTGGGATGCAGGCGCTCACGGAGTTCGGGCCGCACATACATGAAGGCTGCGCCGTTGGGCGAGA
>JANXQZ010000429.1 GCA_025353235.1 Bryobacterales bacterium | reverse complement strand
CGTCCAAGCGCGCCTGGTGAGACGATTCAGCCAATCGTCGATTGAGGCGGATGGAGCCACTGGAGTCACTCCCGGAAACGGGGTTTATTTGACATCGCGGCAGACTACCGCCGGTTTTGGATACTCTCTGGCAGGCCGCAGGAAATGGACCGCCGGCGCGAAGTTTAATTACAGCGAGCTTTCGACATTGGGGCAGACACTCGGCAAATATAACGGGTTTCAGGGAGGCGCAGGGGGCACCTATAAGCTGAACAACCTGGTGAGCATGGAGCTTCGGTACGATTACCGGCACTACACAACTCAGAACAATATCTTTCAGAAAGACTCTCACCGCATCAGCATGGGGTTCGCGTTTAGTTCCGGCGATAAGCCGCTGTCTATCTGGTAGGGCTTAGCTAATCGCGCGGGACCAGACGAATCATACTTAGATTCACCGTGAAGACTCGGTCATCGCTCGAAACTGCCCACGACGGACCTGCGTGAATATCGATACGATGCTCAGCGGCGGCGGGCAGATCCGCCTCAAGCAGGAACAGACCAGCCCGCGGCAGCGTCCATTCCCCAACTTGGGAGCCATTCGCCAAGGCGGTCAGCTTCACAGGATGGCCATCGCTCGCATGGCCCCGAATGCGCAAGCGCTGTGGACCGGCTTTAACCGGCACCAACTTCGCGGAAGCCCGCTCACCGATCCAGCGATACTTATTGCCGAACACTCCCTCGAGTTCGTACCAGGGTCCAATCAGACGAGCGTCGTGAGATGGCAGCGAAAAGTCGATCACATCTGCACGATCCCCTGGATACAGCTCGGCCTTCTCGCGAGCGGGAAGCAGGTTGTAAACTCCGCCTTCGTTACTCGCTTGGTAGCCGCACTTCGGACACCGCAGGGTGTCTGACTCATCCCGGATCATAGCGCCTCTGCAGTCTGGACATTGAAGGTGTGTTTCGAACCTGGCCTGATCGAACGATAGCTCGGACGCCGATCCCTCCTTCTTGCACACTGCCGCAAGGGCTCCGCCTAACAGCCGAGCCGCTCTCCACTCTGACCGGTGCGGATCCAATCGCGTGGCAGCCCGCTTAACGACGCGCTCACCCCAACCGCGCTCCGGCACGAACACCTGGAAGCGAGCCTCGGCGAAGTGCTTGTGAATCATGCGATGCCAATCCTTCAGCCCCATGGTGTGGTTCTGCCGGATGCCGAAACTCTCTTCCTGATGAGCCCCGATCACATCGCGAACCAAGTAGCCCAGCAGTCCCCAGTCGGACAGCTTGCGCTCCCACGGTCTCATCGTGTCGTAGTAAGGGCAGCGGTACAGGCGAGCCGAAAGCAGCCGTTTTAACGGTTCTTCTGCGAACAGAAAAACTCCGCCGGGCGCAAGCACCCGCTTCACTTCAACAAACACTTGGTCCATGTCCATGAACTGGCTTAACATCTGAAACGCCATCACGAACTTCAATGATCCATCCGCGAAAGGCAGGTTCGCGGCATCGCCCGCCACGCGGACTGGCGATCTTTCTAGACCCCACGCATCGCGCAAGGCGATCCCGTGGCGCAGAGAATCGGCTGAAAGGTCGAGCGCGAAGCCGCTGGCCCCGAACTCGTTGGCGAGCATGTAGCTGGTGTGGCCCACGTTAGACCCGATCTCCAGAAATGGCGTCATCTCGCCGATGAACGCAAGGTGGTTGCGGATCACCGCACCGCGTCTCCGGTTCTGCTCAGCGTAATGCGCCATGGCGCGATCAGGTTCGCCTAGTGAAGCGAAGTTGTGGAACTCCACTTCGGCCCGCTTGACGGAAAATGCCTGCGCTTCCACGCTCACAGGACCATCTCTAAATCGAGCGCGCGCATATCGGGCAGGAGGATGTCCGGCGAGTGCTCCATGAGCTCTCCAAACGTGGCCGGTCCGGTGGCTACCGCGATCGCCTGGATGCGATTGGCGCGCGCGGCATTGACGTCGTTGGGATGGTCGCCAATCAGTGAAAGGCGGCTGCCGCGTCCAATCCACTTCTGCCTGCGTGCTTCTTTTAGCGCCACGCGGACCAGTCCGGAGCGATCCTTGGCAACCTCGGCGAATGCGCCGAAACGGAAGAAGTGGTTAAGCCCGGCCTGCTCGAGTTTCTTCCAGCCAATGCGGGTGAGGTTGCCGGTCACTAGTCCGATCACGACGCCGTGCTTCTGCAGCTTAGCCAATGCGCGGCGCACGCCGGGACAGACCTTGCGCTGCAGATCCGGGCAACTTCCGCCGTAGATCGATTGGGCGTGATGCATGATGTCGGGCATGGCGAGCCGGATGGCTTTCAGATTCATGCCGGATCTCCGCATCATGATAGTGAGGATGTCACGGTCCAGCATGCCGGCTACGGGAACATCTTCAGTGGTGGTCTCGACGCCCGCGACATGGCGGACCGCTTCCACCAGTGCGGCACGATGGTGCGGGCCTGCACGCCGGACGAGCGTGCCGTCGATGTCGAAGAGAACCAGAGGCGCAGCGGATTCCATCTTTCACTATAGCGAGCCTGGCTGAGTTCTTAAAAGGGGCAGGGACGCATGCGATGCTTGGAACTGAGCCGCATGCGAAGGCGTTTTGATTATGATGGCGCGCTGAAAGAGCTCATCCAGCACGGTCGTCCGGCGCTTCTCTCGCACTTGACCGGCGGGGTTCCGATCATGAGCTTTCTCAACGTGGAACTTCCGGAAGTGCAGGGCCGACGTGTCGATCTTCTTCTGCAGCTTGCCGACGACTCGATCCTCCATCTGGAATTTCAAAGCCGGAACGATCGCTCAATGCTGTACCGCGTGGCGGGCTATCACATTCTCATTGTGCAGCGCTACCGGAAGGCGGCGCGCCACGTCGTTCTGTATGTTGGTCAACCGCCCATGCGCATGGCGAGCCGCCTGGATACCGGTCCCATGCAGTTCGCGTGTGAGATGTTGGATATCCGCGAGATCGCAGTGGAGGAGTTTCTTCGGAGCGGGACGGCGGCGGATTATGCGCTTGCGATTCTCGGAGGCGGGGCGGAGCAACGGGTACCAGAGATTCTTCGCGGAATCTCGAAGCTGCGGGCTGGCGAGCGGTCTCAGGCACTCGCGCAATTTGCGATTTTGTGCGGGCTGAGGCCGCTTTCGGATAAGCTAAGGATGGAGGTGGGTGAAATGCCTGTCATTATCGAAATCGCTAACAGCCCTATGCTGGTAGCCCTACAGAATAAGGCCCTCGAACAAGGTCGGGAACAAGGCCTGGAACAAGGCCGGGCGGAAGGATACTCGAAAAGAACGAGAACACTCGTTCGCGAACTCCTCCAAACCAAGTTCGGGAACCTGCCGAGGTGGGCTGTTAGCCGACTCACCCGAGCCTCCACTCTCGATCTTGAGAATTGGGCCAAGAAACTCATCACCGCTCCTACTCTCGAGGAAGTCCTCGGGCCTCGCAACGCTTAATCCCCGGCTGCTGGAGCTTGCCTCGGCGCGGATGCAAAGCGCCGACGACCCACCCACGCCTTCGCATCCTCCACCAGTGAATACCCGACGGGAACCACTAACAGAGTAAGCACCAGGCACAGGGTCTGGCCGCCAATGATCGTAACAGCGATGGCTGAACGCTGCGAGGCTCCCGCGCCAATCCCAATCGCGGTGGGAATCAGGCCCGCAACGATGGAAAAGGTCGTCATCAAAATCGGCCGGAGTCGCACGCGGTTGGCTTCTAGAATCGCCTCGCGCAGTGGAACGCCATCCTCTCGCAACCGGTTCATGTAATCGATCTGAAGTATTCCATTTTTCTTCACGATGCCGAGCAGCAGCAGTACTCCGAGAGCGCTAAACAGGTTGAGCGAACGGCCCGTGGCAATCAACGAGAGCAGCGCGAATGGAATCGAAAGAGGCAGCGTCATCAGGATGATGAACGGGTGCGTCAAGCTCTCGAATTGCGCCGCCAGCACCATGTACATGAAGATCGACGCCAGCGAGAACGCCAGGATCATGTTCGTGGTCGTCTCCTCGAGAACCTTTACCTGGCCAGAAAAAAATGTCGAATAACCGGGCGGAAGATCGAGCCCATCCAT
This sequence comes from Bryobacterales bacterium, assembly GCA_025353235.1. Classification (GTDB taxonomy): domain Bacteria; phylum Acidobacteriota; class Terriglobia; order Bryobacterales; family Bryobacteraceae; genus JANXQZ01. The sequence goes on along the minus strand of JANXQZ010000429.1, from coordinate 185 downwards.
CACTCCTTGCACCTGGCGCGCGGCTTCATCCAATGAATAGCCGGGCGCAATATTTCCATAGATTCCTACGGTGAACTGCCGATTGAAGCGGTCAATGCGGCTGGGTCCTAATCCGCGTTCAATCTTGGCGACTGAGTCGAGCCGGATCAGCCCGAGCCTGGCCGAGGGCACGTTCAAGCGGCTGA
>JANXQZ010000557.1 GCA_025353235.1 Bryobacterales bacterium | reverse complement strand
TATGCGATGGCAGCGGCGGCCGGCTTGTCGGGCTGCAGCTCATACAATCAGGTGAATCAAGGCTGGCAAGGTGCCACCAGTCCGGCGGAATCGGGACAACATGGATCCAGGGCTTCGCAATTAGCAAGCGATGAGGAGCACAAGATCAAGCCCATGACCGCTCAGTATACAAATGGCAACACCGACGACACTATGGAGATGAGCGGGAACATTGCAGCTCAGGGCAATTACGCAAGCGCCGCGAAGCAGCGCGCAGCCAAGCAGGACGCTACGAAACCTTCCGGAACGCCAGCACCGCATTAAGTCCGCCGAACGCGAACGAGTTGGAGAGGGCGCACTCCACCTCTCGCGGACGAGCGATGTTTGGAATGATGTCCAGATCGCAGGCCGGATCGGGAATGGTGTAATTCGCAGTCGGCGGCAGAACCCCGCAGTGCATGGCGAGCACCGTGGCGACAGCCTCAATTGCGCCTGCCGCACCGAGAGCATGGCCGTGCATCGATTTCGTGGAACTCACCGCCACACGGTCGGCTTGCGAGCCCAAACATTTGCGGATCGCCTGGGTCTCGGTGGAATCGTTTGCCGGAGTCGCGGTGCCGTGCGCATTGATATAGCCGATCTGCTCCGGACTGATCCCCGCATCCGCCATTGCCAAACGAATAGCACGCGCCGCGCCTTCCGCTGAAGGCTGCGTAATGTGGTAGGCGTCGGACGACATCCCAAATCCAGCCACCTCCGCGTAAATCTTCGCACCCCGACCACGCGCCGCCTCCAAGGTTTCCAGGATCAACATGGCTCCGCCCTCACCCAGGATCAGCCCGCGCCGGTCTTTCGAAAAAGGGCGGCAGGTATCCGGCGAAACAACCCGCATCGCCTCCCACGCTTTCAGAAATCCAAGGCTGAAAATCGCCTCGCTGCCTCCCGTAACGGCGGCATCCACCAATCCGTTTCGGATCATCCAGAAAGCCTGTCCGATGGCGTGGTTCGATGAGGAACAAGCCGTCGCCACCGTATAGGTTGGTCCAGTGATCCCCTGTTCGAGAGAGATGCGGCTAGCCGCGCCATTCGCCATGATCCTGGGAATAGTAAACGGATTCACTCGCGGAACATTGTTTTTATATAGCGCGGTGAAGCCTTCATCTTCCGTGGCCTGACCCCCGGCGCACGAACCGGTGACGATAGCGGTCCGCTCCTTCAACTCAGGCGTGAATTCGATTCCCGAGTCTGCAATTGCCTCACGCGCCGCGACCACGCCGAACTGAGCGAAGTGATCCAGCAAACTGGCTTCCCGCTCATCGAAGTGCAGCAGGGGATTATAGTTTCGAACTTCCGCGCCGTACTGGAACCGAATCAGGCTGCGGTCAACGCCCTGAATGGGATGAATCCCGGGCCGTCCTGCGATCAAAGCCTCCCAAAAGCTCTCACGCTTGCAGCCGAGAGCCGAAATCACTCCGACTCCCGTAATTACCACTCGACGAATGCTCATCCTAAACGCCGACCGGAACTCCCGCTTCTCCGCCTCTCGCGTCAATCAACTTTCGAATGCCGTCCGCCATTTGCCGAACTGTCCGGATCGTCTGCGCGCTCTCGTCCGGAATGCTGATATCGAACTCGTTCTCCACGGCGAAGAGGATATTGATGCCGTCCAGCGAATCGATCTTCAGCTCTTCAAACGTGCTGTCGATTGTGATCGTGTCAGCCGGGATGTGTTGAGTCGCGGCAATCACCGTGATCACTCGTCGCTCTAGATCGTCGGGCATAGAATTTCGCTCACTTTTTCGAAATGGAATCCCTGGTTCATGAGTATTGGTATTATCCGCCGAACCGCAGCAAGCGTGGTTCGGACGTCCGGCTGGGGCATTAATTCCCGCCCGTCGTGCAGGCAAAAAATCGCCCCGTTTCTGGCTCCTTTAGAAAGATGCGTCACAATTCGATGTTCGGGCCACTTCCAGTCTACGCCAATCCTGGTCCACATCACTCCCATTAACCCGAGCCGCCTCTGCGCCTGGCGCAGACCGAACCATCGTACTCCGAATGGGGCTCGAAAGAATCGCGGCTCGACGTTTACTGCCTGGCGAATCGATTCCTGCGCCGCAGAGAGTTCCCGATAAATGAAGTCCGGAGATTTGAAATCAAAGCGAGGATGGGTATCGGAATGGTTGCCGATTTCATGGCCTGCCGCCGCCACTTGCCGAGCGACCACAGGCAACCGGCGCACATTGGCCCCGCATTGGAAAAATGTCGCCTTGGCATCATGCCGGGCCAGAACATCGAGCAGTCCAGGGGTCCACTCCGACGGTCCGTCATCAAAGGTAAGCGCGATCGCCCGGCGGCTGGAGACCCCATGATAGACCGAGGGACCGAGCAGCGACGATGACCGGCCTCGGACGGCGTACGCGGCTATGGCAGCCGTGGAAGCAAGCGCGCCCAGGATAAGCGGACTACCTCGCATTCCATTGCTCG
>JANXQZ010000550.1 GCA_025353235.1 Bryobacterales bacterium | reverse complement strand
GGTGATGTACGTGCCGCAAGCCCAAGTCACGGATGGTTTGACTGCGCTTCTGAATAAAGTCATCCCGACCGCATGGACTATCAGAACCGCAATGGATCCGCTTTCACTCAGCGCTGCGGTCCAGCGCGAGATCATGGCCGCAGGCAGCCAGATGTCGGTCACGAAGATCAGAACTATGGAGCAGGTGATCGGCGAGACCATCTCCCGCGAAAATTTCAACATGCTTCTGCTCACCGTGTTTGCAGGTATTGCGCTATTGCTGGCCGCGATCGGGATTTATGGGCTTATGTCCTATACAGTGCAGCAGCGCACCCAGGAAATGGGCATTCGACTCGCTCTGGGGGCCCTCCAGGGTGACATGGTTCGCATGGTGGTTTTCCAAGGAATGAAGCTGACCTTGATCGGGGTGGCAATTGGACTCGCGGCGGCTTACGGACTTACTCGCCTGCTGTCCCAGCTACTCTTCGGCGTGGAGGCCAGTGACCCCATAACCTTTGCCGCAGTGGCTCTGATTCTAGCTGCCGTGGCCTTGCTAGCCACTTACATCCCGGCACGCCGCGCTACCAAGATAGACCCTCTCAGCGCATTACGATACGAGTAACCTGAAAAGCTGCTACCCTAATAGGACAATGTCACATCGCAACGGGGACCGCGCCCGCCATGATCGCGCGAAGCGGCGCACGAGAGTCCGCAGGGAAAAGATGCGAGCAGCCAGAAAAGTAATGTTGGCCAAAACTGCCTGAACTTCCGCCCGAAGGTGCGGCTAAAATGCAGCTCTTATATCTAGGCTTCGTTCAAGAAGCGAATAGCAGGCGTTACCGGTTTCAAGGAGTGATCCCGAGGGATCGAATTACCAGCAAGAGCACGCACTTGGATTTCAGCCTGTGTGCCGACATGGCGCTGCTGGCGAAATATAACATCCGATTTCAGGATTGCCCGGCGCTCTGTCTCGAAATCTTGGCTGGCGGTCTTTCGCATGACGACAGTGCTGTTCAGTTCTCGTCCTATACCGTGACGAGCGCCGATCTGTGCACGTATTCGTCTGCGAAGTCAGCCGTGGAAGCGGCCAAGCCGCCTCGCCGGAGGCCGCGCATTCAATACAAGCCCGCCGATTCTTCTCAGCTAAAGTGGCCCACTCTTAGATAGCTTCATGCTTTCGACGGCCGCTTCTTCGGTCGGGAAGGTCTCCACTACGCCGGTGAGGTTCGTCAGTTCCAGGAGTTGCGCGACGCGCGGCTGCAAGTTGGAAAGGACGAGATTCACACCGCTTTTGCGAAGAGAATTCAGACCGGTGATAAGAGTGCCCAGTCCAGCGCTATCCACGTAGGCGACATTTGCCATGTTCACTATTAAGTTGCGGTGGCCTTCTGCGGCGACCGAGTCGAAGCACTGCTTCAAGTCTCGCGCGCTCTGCCCAAGCGTGACGCGTCCAGAGGGCTCTAGAATTTGCAGGTCATCCTGCGTTCGTCGGACAACCCGAAAATTCGGCAATTCCATGAAGGTTGGACGCCCAATCTTCGCACACGTTACAGCCAGAACCGACGATCGTCCGAACGCGTCATCATTTACAGCAACGAGGACCCCATGCAACGTTATTTCACTTCCCTAGCTGCGATAATGGCGACAGCCATGGCAGCGGAAATCCCCATCCGGCAGGTGGTGCTGTATAAAAGCGGCGTCGGCTACTTCGCCAGGGCCGGAGAATTGAAGCCCGGCGAATCGGCCCGGCTCGATTTCAAAGCGTCTGAAATGGACGACGTGCTCAAGTCCCTGACCATTGAGGATAAGAGCGGGACGAAGATTTCAGGACTGCGCTACGATTCGAGCGAGCCACTGGCCGGCAAGCTTGCGGAATTTCCGTTTCAAGTGGCGGGTCACCAATCGCTTAGCGCGTTTCTGGATCAGGTGAAGGGCACGCGAGTGGAATTGAAGTACGGTGCTGAAACCGTCAGCGGCACCGTGGTGAGCGGAAGAATGCTGGCTGCTAGCGATAAAGCCCCCGAGCGCGAGCAGGTGGTGTTGCTGATGGATACGGGCGAACTCCGCACGTTCGACTTGGCCGCTGCTTCTTCCATCCGATTCTCCGATCCCAAGCTGCAGTTGCAATTGCGCGACTACCTTGGCGCGGTGAATCAATCGAGGTCGAAGGACAAGCGCAGCGTGTATATTGACTCGTCGGATGTCAAGGGTCGACAGATCGTGGCCAGTTACATGTCGCCGACTCCCGTTTGGAAGTCGAGTTACCGGCTGATCTTTGGCCATCAAGGCGAGCCTACGCTGGAAGGCTGGGCGATCGTCGACAATTTGACTGGCGAGGATTGGACGAATATCAAATTGTCGGTAGTGTCCGGCCGGCCAGTCTCGTTTATTAGTCGACTCTATGAGCCAAAGTTTCTGCAACGCCCTACGGTGGATCTGCCCGAGGATCGTGCGCAAGGACCGGTTTTGCATGAAGGCGGCGTGGATCAGTCCGAGCGCTTGCAACAATTCGCAAGAATGCAGAAAGCGCCTGCCCCTCCTCTTGCCATGCGTTCGATGATGCCAAGCGCGGGGCTTGGCGGCGGAGTGATTGGCGGAGTCCTTGGCGATGCTGCAGAGACACGCTTGGAAATCCAGAGCTCCCTTGGCGCCACTGCCGAAGGGCGGGATCTGGGCGATCTCTTTGAATACAGCTTCGCGCCTCCGATCACAGTGAAGAAGAACGAATCCGCCATGCTGCCATTTGTGCAGCAGAAGCTGGGAGCCCGCAAGCTGCTGATCTATTCGGAGAGTTACGGCCAGAACCCGATGAGCGCGGCCGAACTCACCAATTCAACAGGCAAGACGCTGGACGGAGGTCCGCTAACCGTGTTCGACTCGGGCAATTACTCGGGCGAAGCTCTGATGGAGACGCTGCGTCCCAGCGATAAGCGCCTGATTAGTTATGCCGTGGATTTAGGGACGCGCATCACAACCAAATTCGATTCAACGCGCGATCTGGTGCGCGAGATACATGCGAACCGCGGAATTGTAACCACGCGCATAGCCATGCAGGAGACGAGAACTTACACCGTCCGCAACGTGGATGCCAAGCCGAAAACGCTGATCATCGAGCATGCGCAAAGACCCGGATACACGCTGCTCAGCGCAAAGCCTGCGGAGACCACCGCGAGTGCGTATCGATTTGAAGTCAAGCTGCAGCCATCCGCAGTGGAGAAGTTCCCAGTGTCCGAGGAGCGTATTTACGACAACACCACAGCCGTGCTCGGAATGACGCCGGATGCATTGGCAGCCTTTATCCAGAACAAGGCGCTGCCCCAGTCCGCTCAGCGTCAATTGCAGGAGATCGCCGATCTCAAGCGGCAGATCGCCGACAACGACCAGCGGCTGCATCAAACCGAAGCCGACATGAACGACGTGATTCGCGATCAGGACCGCATTCGGCAGAATATCGGCAGCCTGAATAACGTTAGCGGCCAACAGGATCAAGTACAGAAGTACTCGCGGCAGCTTGCGGACCAGGAGACAAAACTCGCGTCGCTAAGGGATGCGGCGAGTGAGTTTCGGAAGAAGAAGACCGCCCTAGAGAGCAGCTTGAATGGGATGATCGAGAAACTCGCGTTCTGATGTAGGGCAGGCTGGCAGCCTGCGTGCCGATTGGCAATCGGCGCAAAAAGCTGGTTGCCAACCCGCTGCAGGTTGACAACCTGCCCCACTTACGAAATGGCGCTCTGCACCGCTTCGGCCAGCGTGGGATGAATGTGAACGGCATCTCGGATCACCCGAGCGCTTGCGCCCGCATTCATCGCGTCCACATACATGTGGACCAATTCCGCAGCATCGTTTGCCAGCACCGCCGCACCCACAATGCGCTCCGTGCCCTCTTCCAGCAGCACTTCGATGAACCCTTCAGGCTCGCCTAACTCGCGAGCCTTCCCGTTGTTCTTCATCTCGTAGCGCTTCAATGAGTATGTAAGACCGCGCTCTTGCGCTTCACGTTGGGTGAGTCCCACCCGGCCTAGTTCCGGATCGGTGAACACGGCGTAGGGCACGATCCGCTCCGTGGTCCGCGCTCCGTCTCCCATCATCTGCGATTTTAAAATGCGGAAGTCGTCCCAAGAGGTGTGCGTAAACAGCGGGCCTCCGCGAATGTCTCCAGCGGCCCAGATTCCGTCCACGTTCGTCGCAAGCCGCTTGTCAACCTTTACATAGCCGTGCTCATCGCACTCCACGCCAATCGTCTCCAGTCCCAGCTCGTCGCTATTGGGCCGCCGTCCCACGCACACAAAGATGTGAGAAGCATTTAACTGTTCCACGGAATCTATCCGAGCGTTGAGGTGGAATTCGATGCCGTCGGCTTCCAGGAATTGTTGCAGAGCCTCTGAAACATGACCGTCTTCGTGCTCCACAATGCGCGGTCCACGCTGCCATATAGAAACTTGGCTGCCCATCCGTCGGTAGAACTGCCCCATTTCCAAACCGATATATCCGCCGCCTACAATCGCCAGTCGTTCGGGCAACTGCATCTGCTCAAG
>JANXQZ010000545.1 GCA_025353235.1 Bryobacterales bacterium | reverse complement strand
AGAATGGAGATCGCCATGCATTCAAGTCTGGTTCGTCAAATCGCCGCGTTGCTGCTCTTCGCCGGAAGTCTACCGGCGCAGTTGGACCAAGGGGAAATCGTCGGATTTGTAAAAGATGCAAGCAGCGCGTCCGTTGCTGGCGCTGCTGTAAAGATTCGCAATGAGGCCAGCGGCTCGACGTTCCAGATTAAGACGAACGAGCGAGGATTCTTTCAGGCTCCCAACCTTGTGTCGGGTCTGTACACGGTGGAAGTGGAATCCGCTGGTTTTAAGAGGTTCACCGAGAGCCATGTAAAGCTGGATGCCGCTTCAACCGCAACGGTCAATGTCGATCTCGTGGTGGGTGCGATCACTGAGTCGGTGAACATCGTCGCGACGGCAACTCCGCTGCAAACAGACAGCGCGCAAGTTGGACGCGTGGTGGAAACCAAACAGATTGAAGACCTCACTCTCAACGGACGCAATCCGCTGTATCTGCCACTGCTACTGGCTGGGGTGAACAGCTCCTCATCGATCGCCACATTCGATCCTGACGGACTCGGCAACGGAAATTTCAGCATTAACGGCGGACGCACAGACGAAAACGGGATTACGGTAGACGGCGCGGCCGCACTCAGGACACGTGCAAACGGAGCGATACTTGGCACACTGAACGTGGACACGCTGCAGGAAGTACAGGTGCTGACTGCGGATTACAGTGCTGAGTACGGACGCGTTTCCGGTGGCCAAATTCGATATATTACCAAGAGCGGCGGCCACGATTTTCACGGCGGCGTATGGGAATATTTCAAGAATAATGTTCTGAACACGAACACCTGGGCGCGAAACGCTTCCGGGATCTCGAGCCAGGCCGGACCCACGCCATACCGCTTCAACGAGTTCGGCTACTCGTTTGGCGGTCCGGTATACATTCCGAGAAAGTTCAATGTGGACCGAAGCAAGCTGTTCTTCTTCTCGTCGATTCAGTGGATTAAATGGCACCAGTACTCGACGAGCACCGCTACCGTGCCCTCGCTCGCCATGCGCAACGGCGATTTCAGCGAATTGCTAAGTCCGACCAACATCTACTTCGGGAAGGCGCGCTTGATTAACGACCCTGCAACAGGCAAGCCTTTTCCCGGCAACGTGATTCCCAAGGACCGGCTCAGTCCGAATGGGATTGCGTTGTTGAATACGTATCCTTTGCCGACCGCGGGTCTGAACGTTGTGGGTGCAACGAATTGGTCGTCGACTGGCCCTGACCCCAGAGATACGAGCCAAAACACTTTCAAAATCGATTACCGTCCGAACGAGAAAAACACGCTTTCGGTTCGCGCTACCGTATACGAGTTTCACGAAACTCAGCCGTTTCGCGGCGCGTTCAACCTGGTGCAGCTTCAGACCAATCGCCCCAACTACACGTCAGTGGCGAGCCTCACCACGGTTGTTAGCCCCACGCTGATCAATGAGGTCGCGTTCACAGCTAGCGAAGATCGCGATTGGAACGATGTTGCGTCAAATGGCCGGTACGATCGCACTCAGTACGGCATCAATTATCCATATTTGTTTCCTGGCACCAAGGATCTGCCAAACAAGATTCCCACGATCACGATCGCAAATTTCACCACCGTTGACGGAGGCCCTTATCCGTCTTACTCGGGCGGCCCGATTTTTGTTTGGACCGACACGGTAACGAAGGTGTGGGGAAACCATACGTTCAAATTCGGTGTTTATATCGAACGCTCTGGCGAGAACGATCGCGATGAAGTTCCATCCACTGCGTTCCCAGGCGGCACAAATAATCCGAACGGACAATTCTCGTTCAGCGATACGGGTACTGCTTCCACCACCGGAGTGGCGATTGCCAATGCGGCACTCGGATTGTTCAATACGTATGGCGAGGTTGGCAAGAAGGACTACACGCCCTATCGCGCGACCGCCACGGAATTGTTTGTGCAGGACGGCTGGAAGATTAACTCGCGATTGAAACTCGATTACGGGCTTCGCTTCGAACATTGGCCGCCATGGTCGAGCTTGTGGGGGAACATCGCGTCTTTCAATCCTCAATACTACGATCCGAACAATGCCGCCGTGATCGATCGTAAGGGAGGGTTTATCGTCAGCGGGCCCCTTTTCAACGGGATTACGCTGCCTGGGAAAACCTGGAATCCCGCCGAGATCGGGCGCGTACCGCTGGCGGGCGACACTTCTCTCCAGTACTTGTTTCATGATCTGCCAGCCGGCTTGGCGCGAACCAATAATGTTTTCGATCCTCGCCTTGGAATCGCCTACAGCGTGAACGCGAAAACCGTTGTTCGGGCCGGTGGGGGTGCCTTTCATAACCGCATGATGATTAACGACAGTACTCTGCTAGGAGGGAATGCTCCGCTGCAGGTGATCCAGGCGGTGACGAACGGCTTGGCGGATTCACCGGCCGGGTCAGGCGGGATCAGATACAACTATCCGCTGATTGTGAGCATGCAGGATCCGGTGAATAAGGCGCCGATCGCATGGAATTGGAACTTCACGGTTCAGCGGGAATTGCCGTGGTCTATGACGATGGACGTGGCGTACGTGGGGAGGTCGGCATACAATTTACTGCGTGCGCGGAACATCAACTCTCTGCAGCCTGGGACGATTCAGGCGAATCCTGGTGTTAACGCGGATGCATTGCGACCCTATAAAGGGTATGGTCCGATCACTCTCGCAGAGGCTGCGGCGCAGGCAAACTATCACGGGTTGCAGACGCAATTGAACCGTCGTTTCCGCTCGGGATTGGCATTTGGCGTGGCCTATACGTTTTCAAAGAGCATTACAAACGCCGATACGAAGAGCGAACTTCTGTTCAACCCGTACAACGCCAGCGTGTCGCGCGGACCTTCCACTTTTGACCGCACACATGTTCTGGTGTTGAATTACATTTACGACATTCCCTTCTTGAAGAATAATCACAGCCTTTTTGGAAAGACGCTTGGGGGCTGGGAAATCTCCGGAATCAGCCAGTTTCAAAGCGGCGTGGCGCTATCGGTGCTAGGCACTGTCGATCAGGCCGGTGTTGGAACCGGGAATGGCGCTCAGCCCTGGAACGTGAATGGCAGTCCCTCCATCGGTAACCAGGCGTTCTCGATTTCGAACGGCGACCAGAATTATTGGTTCAACAAGGGCGCATTCTCCTTGCCAGCTCCGGGCACATTTGGAAATGGCGGACGAGGCGTGATCCGAGGTCCAGGTCTGGAAATTTCCAATTTCGCGGTTCG
>JANXQZ010000415.1 GCA_025353235.1 Bryobacterales bacterium | reverse complement strand
TGAGGGAGCGGTTTCAAGTATCGGCAGCTTTGGAATGCCACGGTTTTGGTTGCGGCTGCCTGCCCCACATCACTAAGCTAATCTCCATAGCGGAGTGTTACCAACCCTGGCTTCCCTGCTCCGGTGATAACGATCAGCAGTCGATCGAACTCCGTGTCGGAGATTGCCGAAGTAGCTCCTCCGAGTCCCTCCACAATCTTCGGCAATGTATTCGAATGTCCTACCACCAGCACGGTTCTGTCGGTCCCCAGCTTTTTCAACCGCTCCACCAAATCATTCACGTTGGCACCAGACAGCACCATCGGAGTCAGCTTTAATCGAGCGGCCAAAGGAGCCGCAGTCTGCTGCGTCCGCTGAACTTCGGTGACGTAAATCTCCGACACGCCTGCGTCCGCTAGGAGGCGATCCAGTGACTCGGCACGCTGCTTCCCTCGTTCGGTAAGAGGCGGGTCCGTCGCCATGCCGCCCGCACGTTCGGCATGGCGCGCCAAAATAATAGTGGCCGCCGTCAGCTGTCCTACCAGCAGCGCCAGCGCGAGTATGCGGAAAAGCGGTCGCATGCTACAGGTGTGCGATCACATCAATCTCGACCAGCGAATTTCCAGGAATACCGCCAGCCGCAGCAATGGTGGTGCGGACGGGAGGCTCGGCTCCGAATTTGCCCAAGAACACTTCGTTCATTCCGGCATAATCTTTCAAGTCGTTCAAGTACACATTGCACTTCAAGACCTTATCCATGGACGATCCAGCCAATTCCAGCGCCTTTTGAACTTCATCCAAAACGTGCTTCGTGTGGGCCTTAATGTCGCCTTCGAAGTGCGCGCCGATGCCGGCGATAAACACAAGGTTCCCGGACGAAATTACGCTGCTGAACAACGGAGTCTTCTCCGGCTTTTTTCCGCTCTTGTAATACACCTTTTTCACGGGCTTCTCGTCGGCGGCTCCTGCGGGCACTGCCGCGAGCGCAACGGCCGCAGTGGCAGCAGCGCCCTTGCCAAGAAATCGTCGTCTGTTTGTGCTCATAGTACCTTGCATCTTAGCGCCTTCCGCAGGCTCGCGTACACTAGGTGAAAATGCAGTTTCAGTACGCGAGTGACCAGTCGCTGCTTGTTACGCTGGGCGACCGGATTGCTTTGGAGACCCACCATCGAATCCGGAAGCTGCTCAAGCTGCTCGAAGACGAACCCATCCCCGAAATCCGAAACCTGCATCCAGCCTATTGTTCAGTACTGATCACATTCGATCCTTGCCGCACTACACATGCTGAAATCGAACAGGCGCTGCGAACGCGCATCGTCAACCTCGATACCTTGTTGCTGCCGCCAGCCAATCAGGTAGAGATTCCGGTATGCTATGGAGGCGACTTCGGACCCGATCTGCCGGAAGTTGCGCGCCTGCATGGACTGCCTCCCGATGAGATCGTACGCATCCACTCCAGCGCTACCTATCATGTCTACTTTCTAGGATTCGTTCCGGGCTTCGCCTATCTCGGCGGACTGCCCGAATCCATCGCGACTCCGCGTTTGGACGCTCCCCGCAAGCGAGTGGAACCCGGCAGCGTTGGCATCGCGGGACAGCAAACCGGAGTCTACCCCTTCACGACACCAGGCGGCTGGCGCTTAAT
>JANXQZ010000393.1 GCA_025353235.1 Bryobacterales bacterium | reverse complement strand
AAGATCAGCAGGATCCCGTGCTTGTGTGCCAGCGTTTGCAGTTCCTCAAAGAAGACTGCAGGCGGCACGAGATAGCCGCCTTCTCCCTGAATCGGCTCGACGATGATGGCTGCCACATCCTCCGCAGGTACTGTGCATCGGAATAGTTGCTCCTCGATGGCGCGCACGCATTGAACGGCATAATCGTCGGGACTAAGCCCGTAAGGGCGTCGATAGGTATCTGGATAAGTGGCGTGATGCACGCCCGGCAGCAGCGGACCGAAACCCCTGCGTTGGACCACCTTGCTCGCAGTCAGAGAGAGTGAACCGATGGTGCGCCCATGAAACGCCCCGAAGAAGGCGATCAAATGATTGCGACCCGACTGATAGCGCGCGAGTTTAATGGCTGCTTCCACCGCCTCCGTACCGGAATTTCCAAAATATACGCGCCTTTTAACGCCGCCGGGCGCAATGGCCGCCAATCTTTCAGCGAGCAGCACCATGTTTTCGTAATAGAAGTCGGTGCCGGACATGTGGATCAGGCGCGCGGCTTGTCGCTGAATCGCGTCCACAACCTCGGGATGGCAATGCCCCGTTGCGCATACGGCAATTCCGGCGTTGAAATCGAGGAATCGATTGCCATCTACATCCTCGATAATCGCTCCTTCGCCGTGATCGACCACGAGAGGATAGCACCTCGTGTAGGAGGGTGAGAGCACTTGATCATCGCGCTCGATCAGCGCTTTCGCGCGCGGTCCCGGCACCGATGTGAGCAGTTGCGGGAAGTCCGTACGGACAGCTTCACTCAGCATGGAATAGTCCTTATTAAGTTGTAGGTTAGAGAGGTATGGCCGCGAAAACGGCGGGTTAATCCGAGCCGAAAAGGGAAGGGCGGGCTGTGGACGGTCTAGCCATGGAACTGTCCTTATACTAACAGAAGATAGCGAATTTTCGGATTTTTTATAGAGCTTGAAAAAGTCAGTACCTTCCAAATGCCGATTTAGCCAGATACGAAGCCGCGCCCCGGGACCGGTCCATGGGAGCGTTTCTACATTACGCTAATCTAGTAACGTGCCCGATTTTTGCACCTGTGGTGCACACCTTCCTCCGGACGCCCGCTTCTGCCATAAGTGCGGTAAGCCGCAATACGATGATCCCGTCATTGAGGAACCAGGAAGGCCGGAAGTTGCCGCTGCTCCGATCGCGCCGCCACCTCTGCCCCCTCTAGAAATCAGCTTCGGCAATGGCACTGCCGTTCGCTCCGGATTCGTGGCGGCCCTGGTTGCTGTTCTGGTGGTGATTTCCCCCTTGCCCCTTCCCGTAGTCAGGGTCACCGTCGGTTTTGTAGCCGCTGGTTTCCTCGCCGTGTTTCTCTACATGAGGCGCACAGGTCAGAACTTGAGCCTGCTCGGAGGAGCCCGGATGGGCTGGATCACGGGAGTTTTTTGCTTCACCATCTGCATAGTTCAATTGACGGCCGGGGTTTTGTTCAGTTCGAGCGAGGGGGGTGTGGCAGCAACCCTAAAGCAGCAGGTCCCGCCCAATGACGCCAATGCCGCGCAGATGCTGCAGTTGATTCAGCAGCCCCTCGGGCTCGCCATATGTATTCTGATTGTCCTGGTCATGCTGTTCGTCCTGCTGACCGCGCTGCCCACGCTCGGGGGATTGCTGGGTGCCAAGGTGCTCCCTCGCAAGCCCTGAGAACAGCCGATTCAATGCCGAAATACTTGCCCTTGTTTTTTGTATTTGCCGGATCCGTTTGCGGGCAGGTTGGCGACTTGTCATACAAGAATCGCAACGTGGAATCGTTCGAGCACGTGTGGAAAACGGTGCGCGATAAGCATTACGATCCCCAGTTGGGCGGGGTGGATTGGCAGGCGATCCATGACGAACTAAAGCCCCGCATCGAGAAGTCCGACAGCATAGATGAGACCCGCAACATCCTGGCTGAGATGCTCGGGCGGCTTCACCTGAGCCATTACCGAATCATTCCGGGCACGGTTTACACGGAGCTTGGGACCGGTGGCGGACCTGGCGGGGATGGAAGCGTGGGCATCGATATTCGGGTGATCGACGGGAAAGCAGTCGTTACGTCGGTCGATCCGGACTCACCTGCCGCCAAGGCTGGAGTCCTTCCCGGATGGGTCCTGCGCAAGGTGGATACAAACCAGATCGCCCCGTTGATCGCGGAATACCTGCAGCACGATAAGGATTCGACTTTGCGCGACCTGACGCTCCGACGCGCGGTCCTGCTGCGCTTGGAAGGAGCGGTAGGCGATACGGCTCACGTGGCGTTCTTCGATGAACACGATCAGCCGGTTTTTAAAAACCTGGTGCGCGCCGAGCCGCGAGGCCGATCCACGGCGCTTGGGTATCTGGGACCGGCGCGCGTTTGGCTGGATAGCCGGCGCATAGAGGCCAGCGGACAGTCCATAGAATACATCGGCTTCAACTTGTTCTTGGATCCTTCGAACTTGATGCCGGAGTTCGCCTCAGCCGTGCAATCTTGCCTCAAGTGCAACGGCTTTATCATCGACTTGCGAGGGAATCCGGGCGGGCTGGGAGCGATGGCAACAGGCATGGCGGGCTGGTTCGTGGACAAGAAAGATGCGCGCTTGGGAACGCTCTATCTCCGGGAAACGGCGCTGAAGTTTGTGATCAATGCGCGAGCCGAAACCTACGCGGGACCGTTGGCGATCCTGGTGGACAGCACCTCCGCGTCTACTTCGGAGATTTTCGCGGGCGGGATGCAGGACTTGAAGCGAGCACGCATTTTTGGAAGCAAGACTGCGGCTGCGGCCCTCCCCTCCGTAGTGGAGCGATTGCCAAACGGCGATGCCTTTCAGTATGCAATTGCGAATTACGTCTCAGAAGGCGGGCAAACTCTGGAGGGCAACGGTGTGACTCCCGACGTGGAAACACCGCTTACGCGCGAGGCGTTGCTCTCGCATAAGGATCCCGCCCTGGACGCGGCGGTAAATTGGATTAGAGCTCAGAAGGCACACGATGAATAGACTTCGCTGCGCGCTGCTGGCTGGCACGATTCTGCTGCCGCTGCATGCCGACGATCTGCCTAAAGCCGAGACCGTCCTGGACCACTTCATTGAGGTCACTGGCGGGAAAGCGGCGCATGAGAAGATTCACTCCGAAGTCACCAAAGGGACCATGGAGTTCGTTGGCAAGGGTATTAAGGGCAAGATCGCCAGCTATGAAGCCGAGCCAAACAAGAATTTCACGCTTGCCGATTTGGAAGGTGTTGGCAAGGTGGAATCGGGCACGGATGGCGACGTGTTCTGGGAGCGATCGGCGATCACCGGGCCGCGCATCAAGAGCGGCGATGAACGCGATGAGATTCTGCGGGCATCGATCTTCAACCCGTATTTGAACTGGCGAAAGCTGTACGCGACGGTGGAGACCACGGGATCGGAGTCGGTGGATGGAGAGGACTGCTACAAATTGCTTCTGACTCCAAAGACCGGGCAGCCAATCACCGAGTGGTACGCCAAGAAGAGTGGACTGCTGGTGAAGAGCTCGAGTGTGCATAAGACGCAGATGGGCGACATTCCGGCTGATAGTTTGTTGAAGGATTACAAGCCTGTGGCGGGCCTTCTGATGCCGTTTACGCGCATTGATCGGTTTGCCGGCCAGGAAATTCAGATCCGAGTCGATTCGATTGAATTCGATTCAGGCGTGCCGAAGGACCGGTTTGAATTGCCGGAAGAGATTAAAGCGCTGGTGAGGAAGAGTGGAGCAACCAATGAAAAGCCGATTGAGAAAAAGTAGCTTTGTGATCAGCGGTTTTTTGCTGGCGGCGCT
>JANXQZ010000371.1 GCA_025353235.1 Bryobacterales bacterium | reverse complement strand
TGAAGAATTCCCTTGGGCTTGCCGGTGGTGCCGGACGTGTACAGCAGATACAGCGGATGTTCGGAATCAAGCGGCTCGGCGGGACACTCTGCGGAAGCTCCTTCCATCAGCTCGTGCCACCAGTGGTCGCGTCCCGCTTGCATCTTAACGTTCGATCCGGTGCGCTTATACACTATTACGCTCGCGATGGTCGGGCACTCGGGAACAGCCGCGTCCACGGCTTCTTTCAGCTTCACTTCCGCGCCTCGCCGAAAGCCGCCGTCTTGGGTGACCACCATGACTGCGCCGCAATCGTGGATGCGATCAATAAGCGCATGCGAGGAAAACCCCCCAAAGATGACGGTGTGGGGAGCTCCGATTCGCGCGCAAGCCAGCAGAGCGATAGCGAGCTCAGGGACCATCCCCATGTATATCGCAACGCGCTCACCCTTCTTCACGCCAAGCCCTTTCAGCACGTTGGCGAACTTCGAAACTTCCGCCAATAGCTGCTGATATGTGAGCGTGCGGGAGTCGCCCGGCTCGCCTTCCCAGATGATGGCGGCTTTGTTTTTGCGCCAAGTCTCGGCGTGGCGGTCGAGACAGTTGTACGAGATGTTGAGCTGGCCGCCGACGAACCATTTCGAGAACGGCAACTCCCAATCCAGTACTTTGTCCCAAGGCTTGAACCAATGCAACTCGCTGGCGATCCCGGCCCAGAAGGCGTCAGGGTCCTGCTCGGCTTCCTTGTAGATCCGCTCGTAGTCTTCGAGGCTCTTGATATGAGCCGCAGCTCGGAATGCATCCGAAGGAGGGAAGACGCGTTTTTCTTGCAGGGCGGTATTGATGGCCTTTTCAGACGGCATGATTTCTAGTTTAATGCGCGGCCGTTTCCGATCCCAGCCCGGTGTTCGCACGAACTTCCAACTCGGTCCACTTCTCGGGCGAGGAACGTTCGCTTGAGAGCAGCGTCCCCGCGTACGCTCCGAGGAACCCTAAAGGGATGCTGACAATGGCCGGGTTATCCAGCGGGAAAATCGCACGGGCACCCATGATGCTGGGACTGATCAGAATCAAAGCGAGCGAACTGACCAGCCCCGAGCCGAGCCCCCAAACCGCGCCAGCCGTATTGAACCTTCTCCAAAATATCGAGAAGAGGATCACGGGAAGATTAGCTGATGCCGCCACGGCGAAGGCCAGCGCGACGAGAAACGCAACATTGAAGGTAGGACCTAGCAGAATCGCGATCACGATCGCTATCAGCCCAACCACGAAAGCCGCGATCCGGGCCACTCGCACTTCTTCTCCAGGCGCGCGTTCGGTGCCGTTGTGCAGCACGTTCGTGTAAAAATCGTGAGCGAAGGAAGTGGACGCGCTGATGGTCAGGCCCGCCACAACAGCCAGAATGGTTGCGAACGCGATAGCCGATATGAAAGCGAAGAAAACATCGCCGCCGAGATTTTGCGCCAGCAGCGGCCCGCTCATGTTGGTTCCTCCGTTCTTGGCGATATAGTCTTTGCCTACAATCGTGGCAGCACCGAATCCCAGGAACGTGGTCATGATGTAGAA
>JANXQZ010000357.1 GCA_025353235.1 Bryobacterales bacterium | reverse complement strand
CTACGACACTCTTGCCGCGCTTGCCGGCTTCCATGGCGCACATCAGCCCCGCAGCGCCAGCTCCGAGCACGGCTACATCGCAGGCGGATGCCGCTGGATGTATGCCGCTACGAATGGACACAGTGGATCACCTGCAGACTGCGTTGCTTTGCATAGTGGAGACCCGCGCGCACGAGTTCTCCGCCGAACTCGGCCTAACCGGGTATAATCTGGTCCGGGCGGTGATGAACGCGGTGGCCGAGGAGCACAATCTCAATCCTCGCCGGTTGAGCTTTTGGCGCTCACAAGATGTGGTGAATTCGGCTCTGCCTGGCTTAGCCGCCGCGACTACAGAGGCCGAATACCAAGCTGGGCTCATGACGATCTGCGAACTCTCCTACGGCTCTCCGCGAAAACGAGTGGCATTGGATTGACAATCGGCCGCAGGTTGGCGTCTCAGCATCCGCTCCAGTGGCGCTTATCTTTTTCCAATAAATCGTCCGCTTCCTTGGGACCCCAAGTTCCCGCCGCATAATTTGGAAACTTGCGCGGAGGCAGAGCTTCCCAAACATCCTGTATGGGAGCCACCACGTTCCAGGCCGATTCCACCATGTCGGATCGCTGGAACAACGTAGCGTCCCCCAACATGCAGTCA
This sequence comes from Bryobacterales bacterium, assembly GCA_025353235.1. Taxonomy (GTDB): domain Bacteria; phylum Acidobacteriota; class Terriglobia; order Bryobacterales; family Bryobacteraceae; genus JANXQZ01. Next base: position 1,268 of record JANXQZ010000357.1, on the reverse strand, counting down.
TACAGAAGGCGCTCGTAGCCGGTGCTGGGAGTGGTTCCGAAGTAATCGGCGTAATGGAAACTCATGTCCACTGAACCCAGCCGCACAATCGGCCCCGGCACCTTCGCCCCAAACGTTAGCGAGATTCCTTCATCCGGCTGCAGGTGCAGCACCAGCCGATTGGGCGTTAGCTTCTCCACTGCGGTCTGGCGGAACAGCACGAACGGCGCACGCTTGAACTGAATCGCGATCTCCGTTACGCGCTTGGGCATTCTCTTGCCAGTTCGCAAATAGAACGGAACGTCGGCCCAGCGCCAGTTGTCGATGTACAGCTTCATGGCGACGTAGGTCTCCGTGCGCGACGTTGGGGAGACATTCGGCTCAGCCCGGTAGGCCGCCAGCTTTTCTGAACCGCTCACTCCAGGGCCATACTGTCCGCGCACTGTCCGCGTCAGCACCTCCTCGGGAGTCATAGGTTGAATCGCCTTCAGGATTTTGGCTTGCTCGTCGCGCACCACGTCAGCGTCGAACGAAACAGGTGGCTCCATCGCGGTGAGGCAGATGAGCTGGAAGATGTGATTCGGCACCATGTCGCGCAGCGTGCCGGCTCCCTCGTAGTAGCCGCCGCGCTGCTCCACGCCGACGGTCTCCGCCACGGTGATCTGCACATGGTCGATATAACGGCGGTTCCAGATGGGCTCGAAGATCCCGTTCGAGAATCGAAATACCAAGATATTCTGAACGGTCTCCTTGCCCAGATAATGGTCTATGCGGTAAATCTGCTTCTCGGTCAGGACTTGCTGAATGTCGTGGTTTAGCTTGTGGGCGGATTCATAGTCGCGGCCGAAGGGCTTCTCGATGATGACGCGACGCCAGCCCGGATCCTCTTTTACTAAGTCGGCAGTGCCCAATTGCTGAATGATGGTCGCGAAGAAATCGGGGGCCGTGGCGAGGTAATAGAAATAATTCCCGCGCGTGCCATGCTTGGTGTCGAGATCGGCGAGCAACGTTTTCAGTTCCTGATACTTTGCTGCGTCGCTGAAATCTCCCGAGAGATAATAGATCCGCCGCACGAACCAGTGCCAGAGTTCCGGATCGAAATCCGTGGTTGCGTACTGCTTCATTTCTTCGGTGATCTTGTCGCGGAACTCTTCCTCCGTGAAGCTATTCTTAGCGAATCCGATGAGGGCGAATTCCTGGGAGAGAAGGCGATCCTTCGCGAGATTGTAGAGAGCCGGGATCAGCTTGCGCTTGGTTAAATCGCCCGACGCGCCGAAGATCACCATGAC
>JANXQZ010000356.1 GCA_025353235.1 Bryobacterales bacterium | reverse complement strand
CGCACCCTTCGAGGTCAGCATCAGCACCAGGAGCAAGATCGCCACCTGTCCCGCATTGAGATGAGTGTTCGTGGCTTGAGCTACGAAAATCGCGGCGATGGTAAGGTAGATGGACGTCCCATCCAAGTTGAACGAGTAACCGGCCGGCACTACCAATCCGACGACGGTCTTTGCGCAGCCAAGCGCTTCCAATTTTCTCATCAGCCCAGGCAGCGCTGGCTCGGATGAAGATGTCCCTAAAACAATTAGGAACTCCTCCTTCAGATAGCGCAGCAATTTCCAAAGTTGGAAGCCGTGGGCGCGCGCAATCAGCCACAGAACTACGAATACGAAGAGGGCGCTGGTGAGGCAGACGCAGGCCATCAGCTTCGCGAGCGGCAGCAGAGTGCCGACTCCGAATTTGCCGATGGTGAATGCCATTGCGCCGAACGCCCCTAGCGGCGCGGCTTTCATGATGATTTCCATGATCCCGAAAAAAGCGTGAGCGCCCGCATCGCAGGCGGCCATGATGGCTTTGCCTTTTTCGATGTTGCCGAGCGCTAGGCCGAACAGAATGGCAATGAAGAGCACCTGCAGAATGTCACCCTTGGCGAAGGCGTTCACCACCGTGTCGGGGATAATGTTCAAGAGAAAATCGACGGTGTGCATTGCCTTTTGCTGACTCGCGTACTCCTGTACCGCTTTTGCATCGAGCGTGGCGGCCGTAGCGTTGATCCCGGCACCAGGTTGAAAGATGGTGACGACGAGCAAACCGATGAGCAAAGCGAAGGTGGTCACAACTTCGAAATAGAGAAGCGCCTTGACGCCGATACGGCCGAGCTTGCGCATGTCCCCCACGCTTCCCACACCCACCACAACGGTGCAGAAGATGATGGGAGCGATGATCGCTCGGACGAGTTTGATAAACCCGTCTCCGAGTGGCTTCATGGCCTGCGCCGCCGTTGGGTTCACAATTCCGAGGACGATACCGAGAACGATGCCCACGAGAACTTGGAAGTGCAGGGTTCGGTAGAAGGGGCGGGCGGGTTCGTTGGTTGGCACTTAGTCCAACTAGGAAATGGAGCGGGAGACGAGGATCGAACTCGCAACCAACAGCTTGGAAGGCTGTGACTCTACCATTGAGTTACTCCCGCCTTGGAGGTGTTCAACAAGAACTCGATTACCTCCAAGTGTACCAAACGATCTGCCGTTACTTGATCGGCGTGGCGGTCAGTTCCAATTGGAGTTGATGTTTGCTGGTTAGGTCGTCGGACGAAAATACGACAGTCGGCTTCTTAACCATAACGGAAACACTGGAACTCCACTTGTTTTGGCGAATGACCGGATTTGAGCTCTCGGGCGGCACTGAACTGACTTCCACGGTCAGCAGCATCGTCAACTCGTTATCGACCTCTCGAATGGCGCGACAGTCGATATTTACCCCTACTTCAATATAGTTGCTTCCATTCCCGGAGGGCACTTTGCTCCCCGCTCTGATGGAGTCGGGCGGACTCGTTTTTTCGGTGGAGACTGTCATGGAATATGCGCGGGAATTCAGCACCTTATTCGCCTCCACTTCCTTCACCACGAAATCGAGTTTATAAAACTTCGATGGTTCCGGAGTCTGCGCGAGGCAGGAGCCCGCGAGTAGAGTCACGCCCAGCAATAAAGCGGGCCAGTATTGTTTGTTTGACATGAGTTCTCCTTACTGCGACCCGTCGATTTGCAACGGCGGGATCTGAATGGGTGGAATTTCAATGGCAGCGCTCGCCATTTGGACCGTCTCGGGGGCGCTTCTAATGAGAGCTAACAAGGTGCGCTCTTCCGT
>JANXQZ010000312.1 GCA_025353235.1 Bryobacterales bacterium | reverse complement strand
GCATCCGGATCGTTCGCCAGCGCTACTTGCAGATCGGGAGCGCCCTTGCTGTACCCAATCGCGATATACTTCCGAGCGTCGGTCTTGCGGTGCTCTTTTAAATACTGGGCGATCAGCAGCGCGTTAGACTCGCTCGATGCGTTGGGCACGGACAGCATCTCCACGGTGAGCCCATGCTTTTCCTTAAGATGCACCTGTCCTTCCTTAAACGCGGGTGCCACGGATTCCACGCACCCGCTGAAGACTCCGGGCACGATCAGGATCTTGTACTTCGTGGCGATCGCGCTCAGATCTACCTTCTGTTGGGCGGGAGTGTCCAGGTACTGCGAGCAGGGTCCCCATTGCCCGTCATCGGGATGCTCAACTTCGAAAACCGTGCAGAACTGATTCGCGAATGCCACGGTCTGGTCTTTGCCCGCCGCTCCCGTTACCATCACCAGCACGTTGCCGTCGGAATGAAAGCTGCCTCCCGTGGCCGTCCTGGCATCCAGCATGGGACTCGCAGGCTTGAAGTAGCTGAGTTGGGCCACGACGCCCGTATCCGATAAGCTCTGCGCCACATATTTGCGCTCGTCATCGATGTTCGGGTCAATCTTATGGGTCACTCCGTTGTTGCGCTGATCCTTGTCGAAGCCAATATCGTGAGTCGCCGCGCCCACCCAGAGTATCTGGCCGTTCACGTCAAAGGGGGCCTTCCAGACGCGCAGGTGATGTCGAGATGCAACCACGGCAAACGGTTCGGCGTGCGCGAAACCGAAGTCCTGCGGACGTCCGAAGAGGTATAGCTCGCTCATCGGCAGTTCGAGGTAGGCTTGTTTGGACAACGTTGCCAGCAGTCCATGCAGGATGGCGTCCTTCTTCGTTTTGTCCACCAAAACCCAGCCAGCACTCTGGAACGCTTTGCGCATCTGATCCTCGGTCCCAAGGATCAGGAAATTCACCATATCGCCGGGGTTGCCCTGCTCGTCGCCGATGCGCCGTGGGATCTTGGAGAAGAGCGCTACGTCCACGCCCGGTATTGCGGCGGTCATTTTCGAGGGATCGGCGGCCAGCGCGCTCATCACCGGCGTGCTCGCTGAACCCGCGTCCAGGACCTGAATCGACACGTGAAACGAGCCTTCGGCCGGTTCGTTCGCCATCTCATTAATTCCGAGATAGAGCCGACCCGGATCGTTCACGCGTATCTCGCGTTTTGAGCCGATGGCGAAAGCAGCTGAGAGGTCGCCCTTGCCCACCCGTCCGATGAGCGCTCCTCTGCCAGCATCGTTCATGGGAAGAACGCGCAGCAAATCCTTCCAGCCCCGGGCGAGACCCTCGGGTGCCACAGCTTGCGCCTGCGCGTATTGGAGCGACCCGGTGGCGGTTAACGCAAGCCTGGCGCCGGGCAGAACATCGATGCCAGTATCGGTCCACTGTTTGTCGCCCGCTACATCGATCTCATAGCTTTTCTTGGCGGGGCCAGCAGTAGACGAGCCCGCAACCTGATATCGTTTCGGCAGCGTCTGGCTTTGCGCCTGGCACGCGATGCAGATGGAAATGCTCAGCCCGAGCGTTCGCAGAAGCATGGAACTCCTGTTGACAGTTTAATCGATTGTCACAGCAGCCACCCGGTCTGCGTCTAAGGGCAGCCACATGAAATATCAAGTGTCTTTTCACGAACGCACGGACGCCAAGGGCCAACCTTCAGAAAACCCGCCCGAATTTGTCGAGCCAGAATTGGATGAGGGGATCGTTCTCGACGCAACCTTCGTCGAGCGCATCGAACCAGACAATCTGCATGTGCAGGAGGTGGCGGATGAGGATGACGATTTTCTCAGCATGGGAACCGAGGTCTGGGAATACGACGTCGCGGATGGCCGAGAGAAGGAGTTTGAAGATGCGCTGAAGAATTCCAAGATGGTAATGGAATTCGAAGTTCTAGACGATAGCGGCCAGCTGGCTAATTTGGCTGATTGACGCATTTTCTTCTCAGCCGATATTTGATTGCGGCTATGCTGCTTTGTGGGCAGCCAATCCTGGCCAATGTCACTTAGTTTTCCTGCGATCGAGATTCGGCATTGATTGTGGGGCAGGCAATCTTGCCTGCAGCCGCCTTTTAGGCGGCTTCCGGACTGTCAGAGAGTATTTGTACCCTGGGAAAGCCGGCTGCAGCCAAGATTGGCTGCCCCACATAGCGACGACCCGTGCTGGTTCCGCGAAGGGTTAGAAATTCGTCGCGGCACGCGAAGAAACTACAAGAAATGCCCTAATTATAGAAGTTTTTGCCCCAGGCGTGCGTATGCAGCATGGCCAGCGTGGCAGCATCCAGCGGGCCTTTCGACGAGACAGCCACGTTCGCCTCCGCATTCTTTACACGTCGCATGCCGGGGATCACAGTCGATACGGCCGGATGCGAGATGCAAAAACGCAGCGCCGTCTCGGCCAACGATTCGCCGCTGCCGCTTAGGTCCGCCTGGAGCGCATCCACGCGTTCGATCACCTGAGGCACACGGTCGCCCCTGAAGTAGAAACTGCGAAAATCATCCCGTTCGAATTTTGTATCCGCAGTGATTGTTCCCGTGAGCGCGCCTTCATCGAGCGGCACACGCGCGAGCACACCGATGTTGCGCTCTTGAGCGAGCGGGAACAAGCTTTTCTCCGGGCTCTGATCGAACACGTTGTAGATCACCTGAACCGTATCGATTAGCCCAGTCTTGATCAGCTCAAGCGCCGAATCGGGCTGATGGTCGTTGATGGAGATTCCTACCGCGCGAGCCTTGCCCGAGGTTTTCAACTCTTCCAGTCCGCGACGCCATTCATCGCGCTCGATCCACTCGGGGTTCCACACGTGCAATTGCTGCAGGTCCACAGTATCCATTTGGAGATTCCGGAGACTCTCTTCCGTGCAGCGGATGATGTAGTCGTACGGAAACACCTCCGCGATGCCGACTCCTTCGCGCGCGGGCCAAACGCGATTCATAGGAGGAATCTTAGTGGCCACGTAGATCTTCTCTTTTGTTTGGCGGACCACTTCTCCCACCAGTCGTTCGCTATGCCCTTCGCCGTAAGCCAACGCGGTGTCGATGAAGTTCAAGCCCAACTCTATCGCTCGCCGCAGGGCTTTCACCGATTCGTCGTCGTTCCCGCCCAGCCATTGCTTTCCGCCAATGCCCCAAGCTCCATATCCGATTTCGCTGATTTCAAAATTGGTTCGTCCTAGTTTTCGATATTGCATTCTGCCCCTATCATAAGTAAAGCGATTCATGAGTACGCGCCGCGAGAACAGCACACGAGCAGCTTTGGAAAAGAAGGGACTCTATCACAGCTTCCGGCTGCCCGACGGAAGGCGCTTAGACGGAGCTATGAGTCTCGAAGCTCAGGACGAGCGTCTCACGCCTTTCAATCTGCCTGAAAGTCTGCACGGGAAACGGGTTTTGGACATTGGCCCGTGGGACGGATATTACACGTTTGAGATGGAGCGGCGGGGAGCCGAGGTTACCGCGGTCGACTACGTGGACATGGATACTTTTCGAGAGTTGCATCGTCTGATGGGATCGAAGGCGAAGTATCACCAGCTCGACGTTTACGAACTGGATCCCCGCACGCTGGGAATGTTTGACATCGTCTTATGTTTCGGCGTTCTGTATCATCTGAAGCATCCGCTGCTGGCACTCGAGAAGATTTGCGCCGTGACGCAAGATCTCTGCCTGCTTGAAAGCTTTGTGGTGGACGGCGGCACTTGGAAGCAGGGAATCCATCCACCTGTGCCATACATCGAGTTTTATGAAATGGACGAATTAGGCGGTCAGTTAGACAACTGGTCCGGACCTACGGTGGGCGCGATGGAAGCCTTGGTCCGGGCGGCTGGATTTGCAAGGGCGGATATCATGCATGTCGAGGATGCTTCCGCCGGGATAGCCGCTCGGCGAAGATGGACGAATTTGCCCCAGGCAGACCGCCCGCCCATCGAGATTTTCGGCCTGAGCTGTCACCTGCATCGAGGACGGAGCTTTCGTTCAGAGAAGGAAGAGTACATCGCGCTTTGGTGTATTTGGCCCGCGCCTGGCGCCCCTTTGCTCGATGTGGTTTTTCCCGAGATCGATGGATTCGGGATAGCGCCTCTCGCCGCTTCGCTCACTGCAAATGGGCTGCTGGTCAGCGTTCGCGTCCCGCCCGGATTGACCCCTGGACAGCATTGGGTTCGACTTAAGATTGGCCGTTCCGGCTGGTCCGAGCCTCTTAAGTTCTACGTAGACTTGGCGCCGATTGCGACTGATCTAACCATCAGTTCCATCCACGATGGAGTCACCTTGCTACACGGGCAGGTGGATTGGAAAGAGGGCGGATGGATTACGATTTGGGTGGCGGGACTGTCGGTGGAAGCGGATGCGGGGAACACGATTGTAGAGCTTGCGGGAGTGCCTCACCTACCGGATATGGTGGACCCGGTCCGAGGCCAAATCAATGTCCGCCTGCGGCCCGTCATACGAGCGGGCGAGGTTGAACTGATCGTGTTGCATCGCGGGTCGAAAAGCAACGCAAGCATGTTGACGGTGACGGGTGTTGCGCCACCCATCCGAGGGCTGGAGGTCTGACAACGATTAGAACCGCGAGCGTTACGAACCAGGGCTGCGAGGAAGTACTAAATTGTTGCAGAGTACGCCGCCGCCACCCGCCTTGTTCCCGGAGCCGCTGAAATTGCTAGAATGTAGCTACACAGGAGGGAAGCCCATGCGAACTTTACAGGCTGCCGCTGCGTGTCTTTTGACTATTGTTGCTCTGCCGGCTCAGACACTGACGCCGCGCGAGGTGTTCTACGGCGAAACCGCGCCGGTGCCGGTGAAGGCCGCCGAACAGAAAAGGCCCAAATCCGAAATCAAGCCGAAGCCTTGGTCGGAGAAGCCCGCCTCATCTCCCGGCAAGATCGCCGCCTCTCCGGGCAAGGTCGAATCCGGACACTCGGACGTTTTCCAGAACGTGTCCGAAACCACCCGCCCGCTTGGACTTCGATACAGCGTGATGAAGCTGGGATCCTCCGGCCAATTCGCCGACGTGAATTCGGAAACTACGTTCGTTTCCGGGGACAGCATACGGTTGACGGTGGAGAGCAACGACGTTGGATACCTCTATGTGGTGATGCAAGGATCGAGCGGGATTTGGAAAGTCCTGTATCCTTCAACCGAGGCTGGAGGCGGCAGCAACCATGTCGAGAAAGGACACATTTATACTGTCCCGGCGTCAGCCGCATTCACGTTCGACGAGAAGAGCGGCAGCGAGAAGCTTTTTGTCGTACTATCGCGACAGCCCGAGAAAAATCTCGAAAATCTGATTTACTCCCTGCAAGACAAGGCTCCTAAGAAAGGCGAGCAACGTCAGATGCTGGCTTCCAATATTGCTCCGGTGCAAGACGAACTAGTCCAGCGTCTGCGTGAAACATATAGCCGCGATCTGCTCATCGAGAAGGTGAACGACGACCCTCCCGTCCCAGAAGCCGCCACCTCGAAAGTGCGGAACAAGGAGAAGGCCGTATACGTGGTGAATCCTCGGGCCGGCACCAACGCAAGCGTGGTGGCTGACATCGAACTGCGCCATCAGTAGGCCTGCGCTTGAAGTGAGTCTCCAAATAGGCGAAGTCATCGGCGATTACGAGGTAATCGGCATCGTCGGCGCTGGAGGGATGGGGAGCGTCTACAAGGTCAGGAATCTTATTTCCGACCGGGTGGATGCGATGAAGGTGCTACTGCCGGATCTTCAGGAGTCTTCCGATCTCGCAGAGCGATTCTTAAACGAGATAAAGGTGCTGGCGAGTTTGCAGCACCCCAATATCGCGTCATTGCACACGGCGCTCCGGGTAGGGAACCAGTTGCTCATGGTGATGGAGCTGGTGAATGGGACCAACTTGGATGAGCGTCTCCGCAACGGACCTGTTCCAGTTAGCCAAGCTGTGTTCTTCATCTCGCAGGTGCTTTCGGCTTTGTCGTACGCGCATGGGCGAGGGGTGGTCCATCGGGATATCAAGCCCGCCAATATCGCCATTGACACTGAAGGTGTCGTAAAACTCCTCGATTTTGGAATCGCGCGAGGATCCGCTCATCTGCCCATGACGAAGACCGGCATGGTGCTCGGATCTCTGTTCTACATGTCGCCGGAACAGGTGAACGGCAAACCTGCGGACGCCCGGTCCGATCTGTATTCGGTCGGGGTCACGCTGTATCGGCTCGTTACCGGTCGTCGCCCCATCGAAGGCGACAACGAGTTTGCCGTTATGCGCGCGCAGACGAGAGACGTTCCTACTCCGCCCAGTCAGTTGGATCCTGCCATCCCGCGAGAGCTTTCGGAAGCCATCATGCGCGCCCTTTCAAAATCGCCAGAGGACCGATTCCAAACAGCGGATCAGTTTCGATTGGCGATCCAGCCCTATTGCCCGGATCAGGATGCCAAGCACAGCTCCACGCTGACTCTGACATCCCCGTCGGGCGTTTTGATGGGCATCGAAAAGAACCTTGCCGAGTGGGTGGGACCGATCGCCGGGGCGCTCGTAAGGAAACATAGCCGGACGGCTGCCACCCTTCCCGAACTGTGTCAGGCGCTCGCCGAGCAAATCCCCGGAGAAGCGGATCGGCGCAAGTTTCTCAAAGCGTGCGGCATGAGTCTCGGAACAACGCCAGTGCCGCTGCCGACAGCTTGGGACTCCCAATCGCTGGATCGTGTCAGACGAAACCTGGCTCCCTTCATCGGACCGCTGGCAAAAATTGTAGTGGACCGAGCGGCGAAACGCTCAGGCAGCCTTGATGAGCTATATTCCGCGCTAAGCGAGGAAATCCCGTCGAGCAAAGACCGCGAGGCATTT
>JANXQZ010000391.1 GCA_025353235.1 Bryobacterales bacterium | reverse complement strand
CATCCAGCACTAGGTCGGATGCGCCGCCGATTACCGGAACCACGGTGCCAAAAGTGGCCCCGAATAGGCTGAAGCACAGGCAGAGAAGGACAGGCAATCGACGGATTTGATGCATTCGGATCTTACCCATTTTAACCCTTGGGCACCTCTTATGTTTCTAGGTGCATTGAGCAGAGATGGCTTGCTCCATATGGGTATGATAGCGATTGGCTCCAATGTGTTTAGGAATGGCTGGCTGGTTCTTCGCTAAACACTTCTCGGAGAGTTTTGGCGGTGAGCAATCGTTCGCCCCAATTTTCTATTTGGTTGGGGGTGCCGTCAGCTAGGCGCGTCTCGGCCCATTTTGGCAGCTTCTTGAAGCGAGTTACCAACAGGCGGTGGAGCAGTTGCGCTTCACCCTCGCTGCGCCCCTCTTCACGCCCCTTCAGCAGACCCTCTTTTCGCCCTTTCTTGATACCTTTCTCAAGGCCCTGAGCCAGACCGTTCTTGAACTCCCGGCCCAAAACCTTATGATCCAGCACACTCATCAAAATAGGCATTTGTTGAATCTCCTTTTCAACTTCCACCTCGAGCCCTCGCAATCCTGAGATTAGCAAAAGCTGGTCCAGTGCTTCGCCGCGCTGTTTCGGAGCGAGCTTGGCGATGTTCGCCAAAATTTGCCGAATCGCGTCCCCTTGATCCCGCAATTGCATCAGCACTGCCAATACCTGATCGCCCCACGGTGCCGCTCGCAAGATAAAGATCGCCATCCATGCTTCGGATATCCACGAGCTGATACCGAAAACTCATGGCGGGAGTCTTGAGCAGGCTTTTCATTCGGAGCTTGTCGCGGCCAACGTACAGCAACACTTGGCGCGTATGTCGCCCGAAACGCTCGAGCAACTCGACGTAGTAAGCCGCCATTCGGACCTCCATCGCTTGTACGTTGCCGCTCTGAAACTCGATGTGAACGACGTCTCCCTCGCTCGTTTCCCCAATCAGGTCCGCTCGCTTGTTGCGAACCTTGGGCAACTCCGGATTCAGCCAGCGCACCACTACACCCCCGACCAGCGTCTGCAGCGCGAATTGAGCCGAGTTCTGAAACAGGGCCTTCAATGCGACGTCGTATTCCTGAGCCATCGCTCGTCTAACTCCTTGCTCGCTATGGCATTATCGTGATTGCCCAAACCGTTCGATGGAGTATTTCCACCGTACGCTGAAGAAAAGAGCGCGTTTAATAAAAGCGGGTAGCCGGTCCGCATGAGATTTTCTATACTACCAAAGGTACTCTAAAGGGGATCTTATGCATAAGCCGATCAAATACGTAGAAAAAGCTGTCACCCTCGCTGCTGGCGCTGCCTGGACGGTGTTCGACAACCTCAATCAGATCAGTCAGAATCCATCTTTCACTCCCAAATGGTCCGAGAAGCCGCTTCTGAAAAGCTATGAGAAACAGAAACCTAAGCTTGGCTGGCCCCGCGAGACCGACTCCCTTTGCCCTCGCTGCGTTCCCGAGATCAGGCAGCAGATCGTCGACGGCAAGCTCCCTCATCAAATCCTCTTGAATGAGAAGGTTGGCGAGATCAAAGCCAACATTATCGAGCGTGACGACAAGATCCTGATGGTGAAGGAATGCGCAGTCCATGGCAAATTTGAAGATGTCATGTCGACGGACCCCGCTTTTTTCAAGCACCTCGAAGATGTTTTTCCCGGTCGCGACATTGTTGCGCACAACGACGAAAAGCTGCACAATCACGGAACCAGCACCATCACTCACGGTCGCGGCTCTGTCTTAACCGTCGATTTGACCAATCGTTGCAATATGATGTGCGATCCGTGCTTCATGGATGCCAATCAAGTGGGCTTCGTGCATGAGCTGAGCTGGGAAGATATTCAGACCCTGCTCGACAACGCAATTTCCATCAAACCGCGCCGCCAAATGTCTGTGCAGTTTTCGGGCGGCGAACCGACCCTTTCGCCCTACTTCCTGGATGCGGTGCGCTATGCCCGTAAAGTCGGCTACAACAGCGTTCAGGCGGCCACCAATGGCATTGAATTCGCAAAGAGCAAGGATTTTTGCAAGCAGGCCGCCGAGGCCGGACTGCGCTACGCCTACCTTCAGTTCGACGGAATCGGAAACGAAGCCAATTCTCATCGCGCCGTCGGCAACCTGTTCGATGTAAAGCTGCAGGCCATCAATAACCTGCATGGCGCGGGCGTGGAAATCGTCCCCGTCATTACGATCATCAACGGGATTAACAACG
>JANXQZ010000282.1 GCA_025353235.1 Bryobacterales bacterium | reverse complement strand
TTTAAGTACTTCAGCGAAGCGGGCGCTGAATCTTTCGGTGCTCGATGGGTGGTGGGCGGAGGCTTACGATGGACTGAACGGATTCGCCATCGGAACGGGCCGCACGCACTCCAACATGAACGTGCATGACACGCGGGACGGAGAGGATCTTTACCGCGTCCTCCGCGAAGAGGTGATCCCGCTCTACTATCAGCGCGATCGGGACGGGTTGCCGGGCGGATGGATTAAGCGCATGAAGCGAACGATCCGCACGCTTGGCTGGCGATTCAATGCCAACCGCATGGTGATGGATTACACGCTGAAATGCTACGTCCCCGCAGCGGGAGGAACGTCCAGCGATATGAGCGCAGCGCGCTAACCTAAGACGAATGTCTAACTTGCGCGAACACGACGGAGAGCTGGTCCGCTACATTAATTTGAAATTGGCGGCGCTAGGCCAGCCGACCAGCCAGATTACGGCCGATCCGTATTTTCTGGACATCGCGGGTCCGCTCCTTAGAAACTATTATCAAAAGGGCCAACTGTTGGGCGACCGGCTTTGCCCGGTGGACGCGCGCATTCAAGCCTTCCTGGACAAATATCTTCAGGGGCTTGCAACACCCCGCTTGCCATCCAAAACATTCGTGCTCGATCGACCCGGGATGGCGCGTGCGACGTCGCTCCCGCCCGACAAGGATCGGCTCTCTTCACCCTATTTGGAATCCTACAGAGTTTCCCAGGGGGTGCTTCACAATCCTCTGAGTGACCGTCGGACCACCAAAGGAATTTTCCATATCGTGGAAGGCGGCTTCCCCATTCCCGCAGACAAAATTGCTGTTCCGAAGACAGTATTCGCCAGCCTGCTGGCCGCCGCTTTTCATCCGCCCGAGGATGTCCTGGCCCTCCCATTTACCGCCAGCCAACCAGAGCAAGTCCGCCTGTTTGTAAGCCTGCTGCTTCGACCATTGGTGTGTCCGGCGACGGCGAGCGAACCAGCGAAGTCGATGGAGACCCGCTTCTTCGCCCCAGCGAGTCTGGTAAGCAACCTCGACTTCGTGGAAGGCATCTTCGGGAATGGAGGCGATCCGGACCTGCCCGAAAACGACGCCGGCCTGGATGGGCCACACTGGACGGGGCACACGGGTTGCATTATTCTGGCCCCACATCTGGTTGGCGCAAAGAAGAAAGATGTGGGCTTGCCGCGCTATGAAGATGCAACGGAACGCCAGCGGCGCGACGGAATGTGCTGGCGCGATGCGGCGGAACCGTACAACGGCGGAAGCGCCTTTAAGCTCTCATGCAGAGACGCGAGCGGCGTGATGGTCACCATCATCGCAGATAATTATTACGGCTATTGCAAGAAAGAGGTCAAGACCCAGATCAGCTTCGCGGCGAACCTTTACGGCTCGTGCGAGGAAGAGCATGCGGGTGGCGCGATCGCATTTCCGGCGTATGTGCTGGGGCAGCAGTTTATCGCGGGTCGCACGGTGCTCACCAAGCCGGTTGAATTTAATGAGGCGATGACTCTGCTAGGCGACCGGGTGGACATTCAGCCCCATGGATTTGCGCGCGACCGGCTGTACCCTGATGTACTCTACGTTCCGGAGAACGCCGAGTTTCGAGTGCGCGAAGCGTCGATCAAGTGGACGCTGCCGAGCGGCGATTCGCACAGTCTCACGCTTCGAACGACAGAGGCCTACGTGTTGCCATGGGGCACGAAGATTCGCGTGGAGAAGCAGACGGATGGAACGGCTTGGCGCTTGATTGCATCGCGAGCGGATGGAGTTCTCTGCCACAAACCGTCTACCGTGTCGGGCGGGGGCAAGTCAGAAATCTCGAAGTCCATTGGCAGCATTATTCTGCGCGGACCCATTTTTGTCAGCGATTTTTTCCAGGACATGGATCAGGTCGCCCAAATTCTGGCCAAGGATTTCTCCCCAATTTACTTACACCCCATCGCGGAGAAGCGCGCGAAGCGGGCCATCTTGAGCCAGGATCGCTCGCTTGGTTCGGTGATCAAGCTGATGACGCCTTC